>NZ_JBLXHU010000051.1:0-12027 GCF_048259285.1 Bizionia sp.
CTACAAATGGATTTATGAAAATACTGCACCTGAAAAAGCTTTTTTTTATATTAAAATAGCCACTAGAGCAATGCGTACCCTTATATTTTCCTTCGGAATTTTATTTTTCTATTATTTTTTCGAAAAGTATAACACCAATTTTTATGGTTTTTCAACAAAAAAATTAAGTTGGAAACCCTATTTTTTACTTTTGCTATTTGTAATTCCTGTAATTATTATTGCATCATTTCAACCTGGTTTTTTAAATCAATACCCTTCAATTGGTTATACAGGTAACACCATAAATAAGATGCATGCTTTAGCTATTTATGAACCTGTATATTTATTAGATTTTATCTCTATAGAATGGTTTTTTAGAGGATTTCTTGTTTTAAGTATGGTTAAAATTTTGGGCTCAAAGTCTATATTACCTATGGTAGCATTGTATGTTTTTTTTCATGTTGGAAAACCTACTGGAGAAATTATAGGCTCAATATTTGGCGGTTACCTTTTAGGTGTTATTTCTTTACACAGTAAATCTATTATTGGCGGAATTATTATTCATATAGGAGTCGCATTTTTAATGGATTTTATGGCAATTATTCAAAAATTTGATATTTATTTTTAAAATTTATCATCGTTAAATACAACAGACAGTTCCTTGCGACAAATACAGGTTTGTTTAAACGGCAATTGTTTTTCGCTAATACAAAAACTATGTTTGTTTAAATAAGTAGTAAAAAGTTTTTTAAAAACCTGACTCTTTACCTTAATTTTTGTAGCAAAAGGGGTATTGAAAACCAGAAAAAACCTGGATAATATGTTTTCATGGAGATATTACAGATAAAAACACATGTATCTCTAATTAAAATGATGTTGCTGCATATTAATAATTTAAAAAAGATTACATTATTTTTATAAAAAACGAAACCTTGAAACATGAAAAGCGCCATACCATCATAATTCTCATTTTGTTATGGCGTTTTTTTTCTGAATTGTATATCTTATTTAAGAAGCCAAAAAGAGTAACCAAAAAGAAATATCTTCTGTATGCTTTTCTTTTCGCATGTACCTTTTCATATGGACAGCAATTCACCAATTACTCTACAAAAAATGGCTTGCCCAGTAACCACATCTATAAAATAGCCCAAGACGAAAAAGGGTTTTTATGGATTGCTACTGATAAAGGCTTGGTAAAGTATAATGGGAATGACATGAGAATTTTTACCACCAAAGATGGTTTGGCAACTAACGATGTTTGGGAGGTTTTTACCACTCCAAATGGAAAATTATGGTACCTCTCTAAATCATCCAAACTAGGATTTATTGAAAATGATAGTGTATATGCTTTTGAAAGTGAGCTAAAAGGCGAAATTTTTAATCCTATTTATTCAAGTCAAGTCGGAAATAAAATGTTCTTAACAAGCTCTAATACATTTCATGTTTTAAAAAATGAAAAGTGGAAGCTTTTAATGAAGTATCGATTAGGAGACTCTATTGCTGCCAATAGCTTTATTGACCATCCTACTATTTCTAGTTTTAAAACAACAGAATTATTGGATTCTGTTTTTGTTCAAGATAAAAACAATAAAACCATTAAAAGTTATGGCTTTAAAGATGTTTTAAATAGAATTCATAAAAGAGGTCAAATTACTGACAGTCTGTTTTATTGGGTAAATGATAAGCAGTATTCCCTTCTTAATTTAAATACTTTAGAAATACATAATCGGAATTTTAAGGATGAACTAGCATTAGAGCAATCTAAACACGTAAGAATAAATATAGTAAACAGTAAAATCCAGATCTCTGGAAACGGATTTGTTGGTGTTTTAGATGAAAATTTTCACATTAAAAACACGTATTATATACCTGAACATTTAAAAGCCCATTTTGCGCTTATAGACAAAACAGGGTCTATTTGGATAAGTACTTTTACAGATGGCGTTTACCATTTACCCATAGAAAAACAAAATATAAAATATTGTTTAACAGGCGAGAAAGTAAATAGTATAGGGAAGGTAAATGATAACATTATAGCTCATGTTTTTAATAAAGGCTTTTATAAGTTTAACAAATCCAAAAATGAATTTTCACCATTTATAGATGAAGAAGAATATCTCTTTAATGCTACTTATATAGAGGAATTAGATACGGAGTTTTATATGTCTAAACGCCATATTAAAACAGTAAAAAATAAGGTGATTTTAGATCTTGATGTTCAAGACCCTGTTTACTTTATGAATGATAAGGCACGTCAGCTCGTTTATTATAATGATTATTTGTTTGGGCATTTCTCCGTAGGAATCAATAAAATTAACCCTGAAAAATTTAGTATTGAGAACGAATATCTACAAAGTGGGATTAATGAATTGCTGATATTCAATGATAGGTTTTTAGTAGCCACATCAAGTGGTTTAAAGGAATTTAAAGACGAGATGATTTCTTCAATTCAATTTGATAACAAAGAATTTAATCAATCCATATTAAGTATTACTAAAATTTCAGACACAGAGATTTTGCTAAATACCGACGGATTTGGCACCTATATTACAGATTTAAAAACCATAAAACAGTTACCTAAATCCGAATTTCTAATTGTAAATAATGCCTATTTAGAAAACAATACCATTTGGTTAGCAACCGAGTCTGGAGTATTAAAGTACGCAAAAACGAATGATACGTTCGTTTTTCAAGTGCTAATAGATAAAGACAACGGACTGCCATCCAATAGTGTAAACAATATGCTCGTTTATGAAGAGAAACTCATGATAGGTACCAATAATGGAGTTGCTATTATACCAAAAAATCAGAAACACACTTCACAATTATTAGATGTTTATTTTGAGGAAGCTTTATTTAACAATCAACCTATTACTACGCGTAATTCGGTGTTTCAGTATGAAGATAATAGTAGTATAAACTTTAAAATCTCTAATATAGATTATTCTGAAAGGCAGAAAAATTTATCCTATAACTACAAGCTAGAACCTATTCATAAGGATTGGACTCAAACAACAACCAATAATTTAAACTTTAATGATCTTCAACCAGAGAACTACACGCTTTTTATTGAGGCTCAAGGGTTCACTAATCAAGTAAGTTTTACTATTCAGCCCTTGTGGTGGCAGAAATTTTGGTTTAAAGCATCCATGGTCTTACTAGCTATTATTATCATCGTATTAATATCAAGACATTTTGTAAAACGCTCTCAATTTCAAAAGCATCAGAAAATTTTTGAGGATAAACGTTTATCGGAATTACAGCTAAAAGCTTTACGGTCTCAAATGAATCCGCATTTTGTATTCAATTCCCTTTCGGCGATTCAGTATTATATAGGAGAAAATAATTTTGAAACTTCCGAGTTATATCTAGTGAAGTTTTCCAAGCTCATTAGGCAATTTTTTGAACTTTCAAAAGAAAACGAAATATCATTAGCAACAGAAGTTAGTTTACTTCAAAACTATTTAGAAATTGAGAAACTTCGCTTTAAAGAGAAATTAAACTTTGTGGTTCATGTAGATCCTAATTTGGACACAAAGCACACTAAAATTCCAACCATGCTATTGCAGCCTATAGTTGAAAATGCCGTAAACCATGGCGTGTTTAACAAAATGGATAATGGTTTGGTTACCTTAAATTTTATATACATGAATGAACACACCTTTAAAGTAGAAATTATGGATGATGGTGTAGGTTTTGTAAATATCAATAACAGACAAAGTGAGGATGTGAAATCGTCCAATGTGTTGCATGATAGATTGCATTTTTTAAATTATTCTGAAAAATGGAAAATAGATTATAAAACGGAAGAGTTAAATCCAAACAGTGTAGATAAAGGCAACAAATCTGTGTTTATAATTACCAAAAAACAAAAATGAAAAACATAACAGCCATATTAGTCGATGATGAAATTTCAAACCTCAAAGGGTTACAGAAAAAAATTGAAAATTTGTTTCCTGAAATTGAAATTCTAGGCGCTTATCAAAAACCTGAAGATGCTATCGTTGCATTAGAAAAACAAGAGGTTAGTATACTGTTTTTAGATATTCAAATGCCGAGAATAAATGGCTTTGAATTACTTTCAAAACTTACAGCTGTTAATTTTCAAGTCATTTTTGTTACGGCGTATAGTGAGTATGCTATTGAAGCTTTTAAAAAATCGGCCATTGATTATGTGTTGAAACCTATAGATAATAACGATTTGGTTATTGCCATCAATAAAGCTCTGGATGTTATTAAATTGAAGAATGAAAGTGCCAATAATTTAAAATTAGTGAATCTGATAGAAGAGAATATTTCTAAAAATAATAAAGTCATAATTCCAACCCAAAAGGGGATTTCTTTTATACCACAGGAAGAGGTTCTTCATTTAGAAGGTTATGATGGTTATACCAAAATTCATATTATAAATGGTGTAACCATAACAAGTTCTTATAATTTGGGGAAGTTTGAAAAACTATTAAGTGCTAAATTTTTTAAATGTCATAAATCGCATATTATAAATTTAGGAAAAGTACGTCATTTTGAAAATGAAGGCTATCTAGTTTTAGACAATGAGTACCGAGTACCCATATCTAAAACAAACAAAAAAGCCTTTCTAAATTTATTTAATTAGGCTTTAAAGCCGCCTAGATATTGACAATCTTTCAAGTCTTGAACGCTTTTAAACGGGACAACCGTTTTGTTGTACATATAGGTTCTGTCTAATTCTTTAGTAAGCGTTTGGTCGTCTACATTTACAGCTACATCACTCATTTTAAACTGGCATGGATGTTCATATCCTGCCGCGTGTGTAATTTCAATAAATTCCTTTCTAAAAGTTTTAAAATACTGCGCTAATCTTTCAGATTTTAATGTTGGATCAATACCGCTTTGCAGCCATTTATTTTGTGTAGCCACTCCAGCAGGACAACGATTAGTATGGCAAACTTGCGCCTGAATACAACCAATACTCATCATGGCTTCACGGGCAACATTAATACAGTCGGCTCCCATGGCAAATGCCATAGCGGCTTTAGCTGGAAAACCTAACTTTCCACTACCAACAAAAACAATACGTTCTGTCAAGTTTCTATTTTTAAACACTTTATATAAATCACTAAAACCAAAAACCCAAGGTAAGGATACGTGATCTGCAAAACTTGGAGGTGCTGCACCAGTTCCACCTTCGCCACCATCTACCGTTATAAAGTCTGGGCCTTTACCAGTTTTAACCATAATATCGGCCAACTCTTCCCATTGCTCTAATTTTCCAATAGCCGCTTTAATTCCAACCGGTAATCCGGTTGCTTCGGCAATTTGTTCTATAAAAACCATCATTTCCGGAACATTTGAAAAGGCAGAGTGCGTAGGAGGAGATAACACGTCTTTACCTAATGGTACATGTCTTATATCTGATATTTCTTGCGTTATTTTTGCACCTGGTAATACGCCACCTTTTCCAGGTTTAGCACCTTGGGACAGCTTAATTTCAATAGCTTTTACAAATGGATTCTTTTCAACCAAGGCTATTAACTTCTCCATCGAAAACGTACCATCATCACTTCGGACGCCAAAATAACCCGTTCCAAAGTGAAAGACAACATCCCCACCATGCGAATGGTATGGAGACAATCCACCTTCACCAGTGTTATGATAAGCGTCAGCCATTTTTACACCTTTATTCATGGATTCTACAGCCTTGGCTGATAAAGACCCAAAACTCATGGCGCTAACATTAATAACAGAAGCTGGCCTATAAGGTTTTCTTCGGTTGTTATAAAGCCCCATTACTTTGGCACAAGGTAAAAACGTAGGGTCTATAGTATGCGGATGATTTTCTGGAATTTTAAAAGGCATCATGGCATTATTGATAAAAATATGCTGATGTGCATAAATATCTCTATCGGTTCCAAAGCCCTCGTAGTTATTTTGTTTTTTTGCCGAGGCGTAAATCCAGCTCCGCTCAATTCGGTTAAAAGGAAGTTCCTCGCGGTTATTGGCAACTAAATATTGTCTTAATTCTGGTCCAATTTTTTCCAACATATAACGGAAGTGACCCACTATTGGAAAGTTATGGCTAATGGTGTGTCGTCTTTGAAAAAACACATCGCGAATAGCAACTAAAATTAACGCAATAAGAATCCACATCCACCAAGATATGTCGCCTAAAAAATCAAGGAAAGCATTCATAGAGTAAAATTTTTACGTAAAGATATTTAAAATTAATCTGAAAAATTAGATATCTTTATAAAATGGGTAAATCTGGAAAAAAGTGGTTAAAAATAGGACTCGGAATAATTATTGGTTTTTTCATACTGTTGTTTGTTGTACAGTGGTTTGTGCAAAATAAACTAACAAGTTTTCTTGAAAACGAACTTCCTAAAACCATGAGCGTCACGTATTCAGATTTACGTGTGAACATTTTTACGGGTAGCTTGGAAGTCGATGCGCTTAAATTTTCTAGAATTGGCGAAACAACCAATGATACATTACTAACACTGAAACTAAAACAATTATTGGTGAAAGATGTTGGTTATTGGAACTATATCATGAATAATACCATTCATGTTTCGGATTTAAAATTAGAAAGTCCTCATGTTGTATATAACCACAACCCGAAAGTCCAAAAGTCTGCATATAAATCGAAATCTAACAAACCGTTTAATAAGATCGTGAAGTTGGATGATTTTAATATAGAAAACGGAAGCATTCAAATTCATGATGTGTCAACAGATTCCTTAATGCTACAAGTGAAAAATACTCAATTTTCACTGGAGAATATTCGTTTTGACGAAAAAACGAAACATCAAAAAATCCCAATAACGTATGAAAATTTAAACCTAATTTTTGATAATTTGTTTTTTAAAATGGGTGAATATGATGATTTAAGAACAGGAAAATCTAGTATTCAAAAGGAACAAATTAATTTGCAAGATGTTTCAATAAAAACTAACTATTCCAAAAAAGAATTGTCTCGCGTTATAAAAGTAGAACGCGATCATTATGATGTAACCATAAAATCATTTCAACTAAAGGATTTTAATTATGGTTTTCGTCAGGACTCCATCCTTCAAATTAAAAGTCCGCAGGTGTTAATAACAGAAATTGATGCAGACATATATCGTGATAAATTGGTAGCTGATGATATGAGTATCAAACCACTTTACAGCAAAATGCTACGAGATTTAAAGTTTGATTTAGCTATTGATGAGGTTATAATTGTGGATACCAAAATTAGTTATTCCGAAAAGGTAAAAGCAGATCGTCAAGCCGGAACGGTTAATTTTAATGATTTTCATGCCACAATAAAAAACGTGAGTAATACGTATGTGTCGCCAACAAAAACAACATTGGATATAAAAACGCAATTTATGGATCATGCGCCATTGCATGCTAATTGGGAGTTTGATGTGAATAATATTCAAGATAGATTTCTATTCCAAGCAGAAATAGATTTATTGAAAGCATCGTATTTAAATACATTTTTACAACCCAATTTAAATGTGCGTTTGGAAGGTGAATTGGAAAAAACCTATCTAACTATTGATGGTAATGACAATCTCTCACAAATTGATTTCAAAACAAAATATCAAAATTTTGATGTGGTTGTACTGCAAGAAGGTGGTAAAGAAAAAAATACGTTTTTATCCGATGTAGTAAACATTTTTGTTTCCAAAAATAGTAATAACCGCGAATCTCAATTTAAAGAAGTTACCAAGCAAGGTATTGAAAGAAACAAAAACCAATCGGTTTTCAATTATATCTGGATTAATACGCGAGCTGGATTACTTAAAGCTATGACGTTTGAATAAAATCCTCAATTTTTCTGATTAAATTGTTTATAATTATTCATAAAACCGACGGCCTAAACGGCTAACATTGGTTATTTTCACACTTTAAAAATTATAGAAGTTTGGAGAAGTATTTAAGCCAGTTAAATGAAGCGCAACTTGCGCCAACATTGCAGAAAGATGGACCGATGATTGTTATTGCAGGAGCTGGTTCTGGCAAAACACGTGTCTTGACGTATCGTATTGCGTACCTCATGAGTCAAGGTGTGGATGCCTTTAATATCCTATCATTAACATTTACCAACAAAGCAGCACGTGAAATGAAAGCGCGTATTGCAACTATTGTTGGTGAAAGTGAAGCAAAAAACCTTTGGATGGGAACTTTCCACTCCGTTTTTGCTAAAATTTTGCGTTTTGAAGCCGATAAATTGGGCTATCCAAGCAATTTCACCATTTATGACACCCAAGATTCTGATAGGTTAATTGCGTCTATAATTAAAGAAATGAATTTGGATAAGGAAATCTATAAAACGAAACAGATTCGTTCCCGAATTTCATCATACAAAAACAGCTTAATAACTGTAAAAGCCTATTTTCAGAATCCAGAATTAATGGAAGCTGATAAAATGGCTAGACGTCCACGATTAGGCGAAATTTATAAAAATTACGTGGATCGCTGTTTTAAAGCAGGTGTTATGGATTTTGATGATTTACTATTAAAAACCAACGAATTGCTTACGCGTTTCCCCGAAGTATTAGCAAAATATCAAGATAAATTCCGCTACATTTTGGTGGATGAGTATCAGGATACCAACCACTCGCAGTATTTAATTGTTCGTGCCTTATCAGATCGTTTTCAGAACATCTGTGTGGTAGGGGATGATGCCCAAAGTATCTATGCCTTCCGAGGCGCTAACATTAATAATATTTTAAACTTCCAAAAGGATTATGAGGATGTGAAGCTCTTTCGTTTGGAGCAGAATTACCGTTCTACAAAAAATATTGTAAATGCCGCGAATTCCATCATTGATAAAAACCAAACCAAGCTTGATAAAATAGTTTGGACGGCCAATGATGAAGGTGCTAAAATAAAAGTCAACCGTTCGTTAACCGATGGTGATGAAGGGCGTTTTGTAGCAAGTTCTATTTTTGAAAACAAAATGCAAAATCAATTGCCAAATAGCGATTTTGCTGTTTTGTATAGAACTAATGCGCAATCCCGTTCTATTGAAGATGCCTTAAGAAAGCGAGATATTCCGTATCGTATTTATGGTGGTTTATCATTTTATCAGCGAAAGGAAATTAAGGATGTCCTGTCTTACTTACGTTTAATTATTAACCCAGCTGATGAGGAGGCTTTAAAACGTGTTATTAATTACCCGGCTCGTGGTATTGGGCAAACAACTATGGATAGATTGGTTGTGGCAGCAAATGGATACGGTAAAACCATTTTTGAAGTCCTTCAAAACATTGATAAAGTAGATGTAAATATCAACTCGGGAGCACGTAATAAATTAAGAGATTTTACAACGCTTATTGAGAGTTTTCAGGTTATGAATCAAACCGCCAATGCCTTTGATCTGGCGGAGCATGTAACCAAAGCTAGTGGTTTAATTCGTGAATTAAATAAAGATAGCACGCCTGAAGGTGTTGCTAGAATGGAAAATATTGAAGAACTATTAAATGGTATTAAAGATTTTGTTGAAGGGCAAAAAGAAATTGCAGATGCCACGGCGTCATTAGCAGAGTTTTTAGAAGATGTGGCTCTGGCTACCGATTTAGATGCGGATAAAGGCGATGCCGATCACGTAGCTTTAATGACTATTCACTTGGCAAAAGGCTTGGAATTTCCGTATGTATATATAGTTGGTTTGGAGGAAGATTTATTTCCGTCAGCCATGAGTATGGGAACGAGAAGTGAGTTGGAGGAGGAGCGTCGTTTGTTTTATGTTGCTTTAACCCGTGCTGAAAAACAAGCCTATTTAACCTATGCTTTATCCCGTTACCGTTGGGGAAAACTGATTGATTCAGACCCAAGTCGCTTTATTGAAGAAATAGACGAGCAGTATTTAGATATTATAACACCAATTGAAGAACGCCGATTTAACCCGATGCTAGATGCTGATATTTTTGGCGATCCGGAACCCAATAAAGTGCGTTTTAAAAAACCAGTTCAACCTACTTTTAAGAAGAAAGGTGCACCCGTTTCTAAAGTGGTGAAGAAGGAATTGCCGACTTCTAAAAATTTAAAGCCGGTAAGTCAAACCAAAGGGAATACAAATCTATTTGATGGTAAATTAGCCGTAGGAAATATGGTAGAGCATTTGCGTTTTGGTAAAGGCGAAGTTTTAAAAATTGAAGGCGCCGGAGGGGACACAAAAGCGGAAATAAAATTTAACAATGGTGGTGTTAAAAAGTTATTATTACGCTTTGCTAAATTAGAAGTGATTGGATAAAAGTGCTAATCAAAATGTGTTTGCATAAAGGCTTTTAGTTTAATAGTGGAATCTAACAATTCAAGACCAATCCAGCCATGACCTGCATTTGGGTATAGGGTGAATTCATTGGTAACACCTAAATTATCCAACTTCGCATGCATATCGGTTCCTTGTGATACAGGAATTAGCGGGTCCATTCCCCCGTAAAACAATATGGTAGGCGGTGCAGAAGCTGTGGCACGATGATATGGGCTTGCTTCTTCTAGAAATTCTATAGAGGCATCAAGACCATAAAGATCTAAAAGCGCTTGTAATTCAGGATTCGTATTGCTCAAATATGCAGGATCCGCTAAATTGGTAGGTCCAACAATGCTGCAAACCATATCTATATCAGAGCCAGTATCAAAGGCATAGCTCCATAATAATGCTAAATGTGCGCCAGCACTTACGCCTATAAACGCAAAATCATCATCAATAACATAAAATTCGCGTTCATTTTTTAAATAATTAATTACAGCTGTAATATCATTAATTTGCATCGGGTATGGCTGATTGTTGGCGTCGGCTAAGCGGTAATTCATGTTTACAATACCCATGTTTGGAAATTCATTTTTAATAAAATCTCTAAAACCATTCATGTCACTTTTGTCACCTGCACTCCAACCGCCTCCGTGTACCAAAATCATAACATTGGTATCTAGAGTTCTATTTGCTGGAAGATAAATATCAAATTTTTGATGAATACTATTTCCGTAAGAAACATTTAATTTTTCGTAATAGGCTGCGGCGTTTAAATTTGAGCCTTGAGAGGTCTCATCATCGGAATCGCATGAAAACACAAGTAAAACTGTTAATGAGCACAATAAGAGCGAATGAATAGTTTTCATAATAAATAGAATTAAGTATCTTGCTTAAGTTAACGATATTTTCCGAATAATAGTATGGCTGAATTTATAAGAATATACGAAGAAAACCCAAATCCGAAAGAGATTAAGCGGGTTGTTGAAATTTTAAAACGAGGCGGTTTAATTATTTATCCAACCGATACCGTTTATGGGTTAGGGTGTGATATTACCAATGTAAAAGCTTTGGAAAAAATTGCTAGAATTAAAGGTGTCAAGCTAGAAAAGTCAAATTTTTCTTTTATCTGTCACGATTTAAGTAATTTAAGCGATTATGTTAAGCAAATAGACACCACAACTTTTAAAATTTTAAAACGGGCGCTTCCTGGGCCGTACACTTTTATTTTACCAGGAGCAAAATCCCTTCCTTCTGTTTTTAAAAAAAAGAAAACCGTTGGTATTCGTGTGCCTAGTAATAATATAGCGTTGGAAATAGTAAAGCAATTAGGAAACCCTATTATTTCTACATCCATTCGTGATGAAGATGATGTTTTGGAATATACTACAGATCCTGAATTGATTTTTGAAAAATGGGAAAATTTAGTCGATTTGGTTATAGATGCTGGTTATGGTGATAACGTGGCATCTACCGTTATCGATTTATCTGAAGACACACCAATAATAGTGAGAGAAGGAAAAGGTAGTTTAAAGATTTTTTAGAAATCTTTAAACCACCTTTTTTTTGTTTTTGAGTATTAAGCGGATTTTAAATTTCTTGAAAATCGGTTGGACTCCTTACCGCTTATGATAATAGAGTCTGCTTGAAAATATTTTTCAGATTTAATCACATTGATAAGCCAATCCAAATGATTTTTAGATTTTCTTTCAAACTCATAGTGTAATGTCTGTTTCATAGTAAAATTGGTTTTGAAGTAGGCGATTGCCAAAAAATTTCACAAAGAAAAAGTTACGGTAGTTTTGGGTTACTTAAATTTA
>NZ_JBLXHU010000052.1:0-10103 GCF_048259285.1 Bizionia sp.
ACAAATCTTACAAAATGACCGACTCGCGCTTTATCGGATGATAAACGCTGTAGTTTATTTGTTTTTTCTAAATTATCTAAATAATTATCGGCAATTTCTTTAAAGCTAGTTTTGGTAAGCGGAGTTGCGATTTCTTGTTTTATCTGTTTTGACGTGATATCATTTTGATGAGTCTGTAAATCAATTAAGGTTTGATTCGGTTCTGCCAATTTCTTGACAAGAAGATTGTTTAGGCGTGAAGAATTGGGATGTGATTTTCGCACCTCTCGATTGCCTTCATCCCAATATTTAATGGATATGTAATGCCCTATATAAAGATAGGTTGTTTTTCTGTTTTTAGTTATACGAACCGCTAAAGGAAAAAGACCTTGTTTGTTCGCTTTCTTGCGAAGAGTTACCTTTATACTTGACCCCATACTCTACTATTTACACTAAAGATACGAATTCTAGGTACAACATAGGTACAACAAATGGTGGTTTTTTATGGTTTTATATGGTCTTTATTGTTTTTTTTAAAAATGTAATTAGCTTATTATTAGCCATTTAACCATATATGACCTCAAAATTCTCTGAATTCAAAATCCAGTTCTTCGGAGTGTGGGTTCGATTCCCACCTCGAGTACAATTTGAATGTCAAATTCAATCAAAACCCTGTAAATATCAATATTTACAGGGTTTTTTATTTTATTTAATCACATTTGATGCCATATTATACCATCCAAAAAGTGCCCCATTCGGTGGCACTAACTCTCCAGAATTTAGTGCCACCGAATCAATCATAAATACCTTATAAACAGCATATTACGGCGCATAATTTTATTTTTATTTCCCTATATTTAGGCAGTAAAAAATTCAAAATTATGCAAGATTTATTGTCAATTCTGTTTTATATCCGAAAAAAGGGGGTGAGCGACCCCTCCCAAGCCATCATTTACCTACGAATAACTTACAACGGCAAAAGAGCTGAAGTTAGTACCATGAGAAAAATTGCTATATCCAAATGGGATGCCAAGGCCAACAAGGTTATTGGATATACCCCAGAAGCTAGACAGACCAACCGTCAATTGGATTTTATTAAAAATCGAATATATGAGATTTATCAAAAGTTTTTGAACGATGATAATTATTATATAACGGCAAAAGGAATAAGGGATGAATTTATAGGGGCAAACACCAATAAAAAATTGATTTTGGAAATGTTTGCCGAGCATAACCAAAGAATGGAAAAACTGGTGGGAAGGGAATTCTCCTTTAGGACACTTCAACGCTATAAGACCACCAAAAAGCACCTCAGAAAATTTATTATATCAAACTATAACTCCGGGGACCAACCTATCCATCAGGTAGATGTTAAGTTCATCAACAGCTTTATTTACTATTTAAAGGCCGATCAAGGACTCTCACATAATTCGTCCTTAAAATATATAGCCTACTTCAAAAAGATAATACGCCAGGCCTACGCCAATGGTTGGATCGATAAAGACCCTTTTTACAACTTTAAGCTTCGACCAAAATCCATTGATAAGGAATATTTAAACAAAGAAGAAATAAATATCCTAATTCAAAAACAATTCTCGATTTCAAGATTGGAACAGGTAAGGGATGTTTTCATTTTTAGTTGCTACACTGGTTTGGCCTATGTTGATGTTGCCAAGCTCAGTGTAAACGATATCGTAATCGGGATAGATGGGAAACGATGGATCAAAGTAAAGCGGACCAAGACCAAATCCTTAAGCAGTATTCCTCTATTACCGATTGCCGAAAGAATCATCACTAAGTATTCCTCTTTACCAAGTAACAAGGACCAACTATTACCCGTATATAGCAATCAAAAAACAAATGGCTATCTTAAAGAAATAGCAGACCTAACTGGAATAAACAAGAATTTAACCTTTCATGTTGCAAGGCATACCTTTGCCACTACCATAACTCTAGCAAACGGTGTGCCTATTGAATCCGTGAGCAAAATGCTGGGACACAAATCTCTGAAGACAACCCAGCATTACGCCAAAATACTGGATACCAAACTTGCTGAGGATATGAACAAGCTCCAATTACGGTTTGAAGACAAAAATAATTCCTCTGAACTTAAGAAGTCCAGAAAAAAAGTACCCTTTTGAGAATAATCCCATTTCAAATTTAAGTTCGAATGAAATATAAAAAATCCGATCGATCATTATAAAAATCCATCAAAGGCGAGGACCAAAAAGAATGTCTTGGCCAAGGTCAAGATCATGGAATAAGAAAACTCTAATACAAGCGGGAAAGCCCACTCTTACATGCAAAGAACTATGCCCTGATCATGTTTTACTGCAGGGGAATGAATTTTGTTGATCTGGTAAAATTAAAGTTAAGTGACATACACCAAGACCGCATATTCTATGGTCGAAGTAAGACCGGTGACCAGTTATCCGTCCGCATAACCGAAGAGCTTTCGGAAATATTGGGCCATTATACCACGGGCAAAACAAAGGACGACTATTTGTTCCCTGCAAATTATGATGGAAGCACAAAGCATTATGAAAAATACAGGACCCACAGACGAAGGATGAACGCCAACCTCAAGACCATTGCCAAGGATGCGGGCATAGAAGAAAATTTCACCACCTATACCATACGCCATTCATGGGCCACCATTGCCAAATATATGGGAATACCCACAGAGGTTATCAGTGAAGGATTAGGCCACAACTCCTTTAAAACGACACAGATCTATTTACGGAGTTTCACCAACCATGTTTTGGATGAGGCCAATGAAATGGTGGTTTCTTAGTCACACTCTATAATCCCCTATTATTGTTCTTCGATCATTGTAATTTTCCTTATTTGCCGTCTTCAGACAACGCCTCTTCAATAGGTGCCGTGAGTATTCCTTTGACACTCCAGATATCAGACATTATTGAAAGAGATTTTAAGAAACCCTCAAAATCCTTTCTTTCTACTTTTGTCCAACCTACTTCCGCGTAAGCGGCAATTCTAGGGAATGTCATAAAATCCATATAACCACTAGTAGGAATCCATTCTCCCCACATCTGACAGCCCATTCCTATTATTCGATCATGATATTGTCCGTCAAGGTTTTTTGGTATTGGATCGAAATCATACGCCCTTTTTAACGAAATGTCTTTATAAGAATAATCCAAATAGGTTTCGGAATGAAGTGTCCGTCGAGATACTCGAATGCAAATTTGGGCATTTTCCTTTTTGCTCTATTCCTCAAATCCGTAACGGAGGGATAGGCTGAATCTATCCTTATTTCTTTAGTCTTCATTTTTTAGATTCTATTCGAAATTTAACACTTCATTCAGATGGAAGAATAAACTCTAGATTTTTATCAGATGCTCCCAAAGAGTTTATCAATAATTACAAAAAAGATGATGTTATCGAAGGGGTAGAGTTTTATATTGATTATGACAATTGTTATAGAAGTCTTAGAGTCTTACTTATGTCAATGATCGATATTTTCGAAGAAAAGTACCAATTCACAAAGAAAAATTCAAACTAACCTTTTCTTATTAAATCGAAATTTTTTACAAACGTGTATTTAACCGGTATGCAACATTTTAATTGACTTTATCTTGAGTTCATTTGTTAAAATTGGCTACAATATTTATGATTAAATCATGTAAGCCTAGGGCGCAGTTTTAATTAACCGCCGTTGAACTATGCGGCGTCGGTTTTGCGCTATCCTTATTAAGGGAATTAATCCTTTTTTTTCTTCCAATTTAGGGATTTTTGGTTAATATATGCAAAGGTATGCGCCTACCTTGGCGGCCAGAAAGGAGCGACAATGGAATTATAACGTTGGGATTGACACTTATAACCTAGGAAGCTAGGGGTATGGATACAACAATATCATTAAACAGCCTAGCTGGCACTTTATTCTTTATAGGCCATTTCTCTTAAAACGTCGGTTATTGTGTTTTGAAATTGTCCATCGGTAAAACCTAGGGCAATAGCAATTGCTTCAAGTCCACTTGGTTTTTCTGAATTTATAACTAAACCATTTTCTAGAATTTGGTTTCTTTCAAGTTGTATTGCAAGAGACAAAATTTCAAAATCGGATAATTTGGGATAATCTTTTTTTAGATGTTTAGCAATTGTGTTGTAATCTTCGACTGTAGTTTTCATTTTATCATTTATTAATTTTCGTAATCTTTTTTTGAGAGCAAATGTAAAAGTGACCAGATTGGACTATTCACATGGGTGATTTCAAAGTCACGCAAAGCATTTGGTCCTAAATCGTAAAGTTCAATATTATTTTTATAGGCTTCGATTGCCTTCAAGATTTTCTCAAACGGAATTCGAGTATCATCACCATTTTCGCGAGTTAGAAAAACAGCTTGATTTGTTTCTTTTAAATATCCAAAACTATTATATCCATCAACCTGCGAATTTTTTTTATCATTAAACCGTTGAAGAATTTTCCCGAGTAAAACTTTAGAGTCCATGTTTATTAATGATTTGATTTTCAATACAATATGTGCTTACACCGGTATCAATTGTATATAATTACTGTTATGTATTTTTCATTTATACCGTAACTATGTATTAGACGCATACCTATTTGATGATATAAACCAAGTAACAACGGTTACCGGTGTTACAGGGCGTTTTTCTATAGTCCATTCACAAATTCTGCAATATTTGCCCAAGTCCAATTCACTTTTTTTAAACCATTCATTTCGTCTGGCGTGTCAAGTATACTGCATCCTGTCATATAAACACCTAAAATTGGAATTCCTTCTTCCTTCGCACATTTTATCTCCCAAATTGCTCCGTCTGCATTTTTCAAGTGTTTTGAAATTAAAATCACGACTCCATCACAACCTTTAATTTTGGTTCTACATCTAGTTTTCCATTCACTACTCCAAGGCTCCTTAACGGACATATCAACCAATTCATACGGAACTCTTTCGTGCCTTGCTTGACCTACAAAAAGGTCTCTAATCCTAACGTCTTCAATTGCGAAACTTGTGAAAATTCTTTTTGCCATAATTTATTTTTTTAGTTGTTACAAATACAAAGTGTCAACGGGTATAATTGATAAAGTTCATACAACAAATAACCTATTTCAATTGCCAAAGTCAAAAAAATGAAAAACCTGAATCGTTCAACTATTTTTGTTTCTGTTTTCGTATTAGGCTCATATTTAATTTCTTGTGTCAGAATACGCCACTCTTCTTCAAACATATTTGTTCTTAACTCTTTCTCTATTCTCTCAATTACTTTGAATTTTCCTGTGTTTAATTTTCCATAAGAGTTAACCAACTTGTCCCAAAAATATGTCGTGAGCAGAGCAAGTGCAGTAAGAATCACCATTGCCAAAATACTTAACGGAATAAAGCTATATGTTTTTCCTAATACAAAGGCAACGGAAAGTATTGAAGATGTAATTGTGAAAAATAAATTATTCACCTTCATTCTTGCATCCGTTACTTTCTCTGTTGAGCTTACCATTATTTTGTATTGCTCAATTTTTAGTTGACGGTCACTAACAAACACCCTGTCAAGGTATTTTAATGCTTGAACAGTACTGTCAAATACCTGAAAACCTTGGCAAAAAAGAATAGATTCTTCAGAAGCATTTTTAAGTTTGATTCCAATTATTTGTTTGTTAAGGCTTTTTGCTTTTGCATATTCCCAAATAATCTGGTCACTTTTGAATGTCTCACTGCCAATTAAGAATGCAACAAAATCACTTTCTTTTATTTTCGCTATAACAATATCCTTCCAATTCTCGATGTGTTCAGTTTGTTTTAGAACAGCAACAGCGTTTTCTGAATCGTTCAACAAAGCCGTAATGGTTTCGTCTCCTTCAACTTTGTCTAAGCTTCTATAACAAATAAATATCTTCATCTCTGTTTACTTTTATTGCTGTCGTCTTTTTAAAATGCCCTGTGACGTTAAGGCTATGATTTCGGTCTGGGAAATCCCTGCCTTGCTGATAGGCAGGCGACAGGATTTTTCAGGATCGGAATCGGGCCGTATTAAAAGTAATGAATTTTCTCTATTGAAAAAGGTAAGACTGAATTATAGGCCGTGTTAGCGGTTGCTTGCAGCGCTGACCATAGTCCAATGTGCAGGCCAAAGGTACGGTCCGCGTGGTATTTGACGCATTTTTAATCCGGTCGAAACCATAGCAAGCACAAATAAAATTTGGCGTTCCGTAAAACCTGGAAAAGGATGGACAGGCCTAAGGTCGATCTGCTTACTGCTTGCGTATTGGCGGCAAATGTATAGGCCCGTAAGTTGCCCTATTATAAAGCCCCAACCCCTATAATAGCCTGGTCCTGGGAATTGCAAACCGTAGTTTTTTGCTGCCCTGATAAACGTTCTGCTTGCGCACTGATTGGTCCAACTATAGGGTAGGCAGCAAAAAAAAGGAAGTCCCGAAGCTGCTCTTTATTTTTTAAGGCAAGTTACCGCTAACGACCCGGCTATGCGTAGTGCGGGATTTGAAAGCGGAAAGTTTCAAATTTGCACTGAGCCAATAGTTTATATTTTGTTTTTATTTTATTCACTTTAAATACCAAATTAAAGTATTGGCGGACTTCTTAAAATGCATTGACCTTTCGTTTAGCAGAAAACCCGCATTACGTATAGCCATTGTTGTAAGTAGTGCTTTTTTATTCACTTACTTAATTTCAAAATTCGAAACGCTCCTTGAATTACCAAAACAAAAACGATTGTTCCGATAATCAAATCAGGTTTGCTCGAACTCAACCAATTTACCAAAATTCCAGCAATTATTACTCCTAAATTGATAATCACGTCATTTGATGTGAAAATCATACTCGCTTTCATATGAGCCTCTTCTTTGCTTTTTGACTTTTGCAAAATGTAAAGACAAATTCCGTTTGCGATAAGTGCAAAAATCGAAACGATAATCATTGTCGAAAAATCGGGAAGTTTCTCGTCTCCAAAAAATCTTCTTAAAACTTCCACAAATCCAATAATCGCAAGTGTTATTTGAAAATATCCAGCAAGTTTTGCAATCCGCTTTTTCTTAATCAACGTTCCGCCAACCGCAAACAAGCTAATTCCGTATACGAAACTGTCGGCAAGCATATCCAAACTATCGGCAACAAGACCCATTGATTTTGAGATTATTCCTGTTGTCATTTCGATAATAAAAAAGGCAAAATTGATTGCAAGTACAGACCAAAGTAGCTTTTTTTGGTTTGCATTTTCATTAAATTCTGTTTGGTCGGTCTGTTCGGTCGAGATTTTCTTTCCGCCTAAATTTAGTTCAATAACGGACTTTTCGATTTGGTCGGATTCTCCGCTGTGAAAAACAGTCAGTTTTCGGTTCGGAATATCAAAGTCCAAATTCGCAATACTTGAAATTCCGTCCAATTTCATTCGGATTAGATTTTCCTCTGAAGGACAGTCCATTTTGGTAATTTCTTCGCAATACTTGAAATTCCGTCCAATTTCATTCGGATTAGATTTTCCTCTGAAGGACAGTCCATTTTGGTAATTTCGAATATTGTTTTTTTCATTCGGTTTCTGGGTTTTCGGCATTACTTACAACAATTGTATATAGCAACTAGTGTTTATATTCCTCTTATAGGTCTAATTTAGTAAATCTTTTTAGATAGCCTGGTTATTAATTAATGGTTTAAGGCTGAGCTGATCCCTACCCTATTCTGCAGGGTTTCGTTGTCATTGGTTTGCTTATTATTTAGTGGAGCTAAAGAAAAACAATTCTTTTAAAGGTAAGTTGTGGGTAACCGTAGTTTGGGATGTTTCTAGTTTCTATTTTTTGAGAATGGCACAATTGGTCCGAAATGCATGGCACTTTAACCCGTAGTATCCACCCTGACAAAGAAGAAAGAATACCTAGCTGTGTAGTCTTACCCATTGGGATTGGCACAGGCCAACAAGGCAGTGCAGCTATCGGCCATTGCCTACAACCTGAAAACCCGCCTGAACGGCAGGGGCAGGAGTACTTGAAATTCTCGGGTAAACGGGTAAAAAGCGGAGCAGGAATACTCGACTTGTTTTTTGCTCTGAAAAACAGACTGACAGCAGTCGATAAATCCGTTTTGGCTGGTTTGGATTTGGTCTAAACCCGGATGGCCAAAAAAAGAAAAACCGCTTAGAGCGGCTTATTTGAGTTGGTAATTTTACGTTTTACAGGCTTGTGCAACGGTTACCGTTGTTGCCATTTCGTTGTTTTTTTACTTATTATTTTAATCCGTTTTCTTTTTTAGCTTCCAATTTTATAATCCCGAGTAATTACTGGTATAAAACATATCTTGGCGGTTTTAGTCCATTCAGTCGCATATAAACGAGCATTTGTCCTCTGTGATGGGTTATGTGGTCGGCAAGCAATAACAAAATTTGCCTTTTTGTTCTGTCCGCCCCAAAATAATCTAATCTTTCTTCAAGTCTATTCGGGTCAAAATTTGAGATGAATTCTATTGTTTTGTCAAAAGTCTCACTGATTTTTGCAATCATTTCTTTTTTAGATTTATTGTCCACTTTGAGTTCCGTGTCTGTATTCCAATCTCTGGCTTCACGTCCGCCCATTAATGATTGACTATGCCAGTCCATTGCCCAACCAATATGCATTAAATTTTCCGCAAAACTCATCGATTCTGGCGTCGCTTTGAATTCATATTTATCTTCCGGCATTGTTTCTGCTACAAGAATTAAGTATTCTTTCGATTTTTCTAATCGTTCCAAATATTCTTTGATGAAGTCGTTTTCTTGAGCAAAAATCGGCTGTGCAAATGAAGATAAAAGCGTTGCCGAAACAAGAATTAACAGATATTTTATGTTTTTCATTTAGTTCAGTTTATTATTTCCGTTATGTTTGGTCACAATGAATGGCAACATTATAGCAACTAGTGTTTATATTCCTCTTATAGGTCTAATTTAGTAAATCTTTTTAGATAGCCTGGTGATTTATTTAGGGGGCTTATAGCTCAACTGATCCCTACCCTATTCTGCGGGGTTTCGTTGTCATTGGTTTGCTTATTTCTTTGGAACCAAAGAAAAACAATTCTTTGAGAAGTTGGTTGCGGGAAACCGTAATTTGAGATATCTTTAATTGTAGTGGCGTAAAGCAAAATAAAGATTTGGGAAATTTGAGTAATCCCGGGCTAATCGAAAACCTGTGAAGTATGGAAAATGGTATTCAGCTTTCGCTCCCGCAGGTTTTTCGGGACAGGCTGTAGCGACCCACAACGCTTATTTATTAGTGCCTGGTAGATCAACGTGTCAACGTTTTATATTTTTTTCACTATGGTCAAACCCAGGCCTACCGATCTTAGCCTGAAATCGGACCCTGTGAAATAGGAATCTTTAAAGATTTTTGAAATACTGCTATAGTAGTCTACGCTTAACTGTAAGGCTATTTTATTACTTACATTGTATTCCATGCCACTTCCAAGTTTAAATCCAATAACATATGAATTCGTTGTCGCCTCGTATTCCAGATTATTTAGAGGAAAAAGGTTGTTAACTCCAACCTCTCCGAATAAACGGATTTTCCCGGGTAAAAAATAGTACTTTAAAGTAATAGGCACTTCAATTAAGCTCAATTCTACCTCCTCTGGAATTGAAGGGGATATAAAATCGCATACGTCGCAGAAATATGTTCCTTTAAAGTCCTTGTTAGAATAATTTATTGCACCATTAATAATCAAATTCCCTTTTAATAAATATTCTAAACTAAGCCCAAACCTGTAATTGGATTTGTTATAATCTGCAAAAAAACCTGTGTACTTGCCAAAAGCCACTCTCTTAGAGCTTACATTTTTTTCAAGACTCGCGGACACTCCAACCCTAACTTTTTTTGAAACGTCTTGGGCTGTAATTACGGGAGTAGAAAATAAAAATATAAAAATCAATAATAAATTTCTGGTCGCCATTATACTCTATTTATTGTTTCCATGTTGATACCAAACTTTATACTTTGAAGATGTTTTTTTTCAAAAGAGTTGCGTTGTAGTTTTTTATAAGTAAATCTTTATAGTTGTTAGGTACACTTTACGTAAAAAAATGAACCCTCGCATAAGAATTGATTTTAATATTGTTAATTTCTTTTGCCACGGATATTTCTATTTACACGTCACTTAATTCATCATTCA
>NZ_JBLXHU010000053.1:0-10085 GCF_048259285.1 Bizionia sp.
ATGTTCCTTCTTTTAAACATGTTTTTTTAGATAGTTGATTTTGTTTTTTCGTACAAAAAAACCACTTCAGTTTTGAAGTGGTTTTTGATAAATTTATGGGTGTTTATTTTTAGAACAACCCCATTCTACTATCTATAACTCTATGGAATTTAGCTTATGATTGCTTGATGAATTGTACATCAATTACCAATTTCACCTTATCGGAAACAACAATGCTTCCTGCTTCCGTTACAGCACTCCACGTTAAATTGAAATCTTTTCTGTTAATGTTTCCTGTCATCTCAAATCCAGCTTTTGTTTGTCCGTAAGGATCTACTGCAATACCATTAAGTTCGGCGTCCAACGTAATTTCTTTGGTTACGTCTCTTATTGTTAAATCGCCCACCAATGTATCACCATTAAAAGATTTTGAAACAAAAGTCATTTCAGGGAATTTTTCAGAGTTGAAAAAATCATCCGATTTTAAATGTGTGTCTCTATCTTTATTTTTAGTGTTAATAGATGCTGTTTTGGCACTAAATTCTAAAATAGCATTGTTAAAATCATCGCCATTTGTTTTTGCAGTTGCCTGGAAATCTTCGAAATGACCAGTTACTGTTGAAATCATCATGTGCTTTACTTTAAAAGCAATTTCTGAATGTGCGGTGTCAATAGACCAATTTGTGTTATTTTTCATTGTTATCGTTTTTAATTGTTATTAATTATTTTTTTAATACGTCTTGAATGTCTGCAAGCTTTTTAAACTCTGCATTGGCATAAGGACAAAGAGGTGTAATTTTAATATTTTTTTCTCTTGCCATTTCTACAATTTTGTAGAGCAATTGTTTTCCAATATTTTTGCCTTGAAATTCAGGATCAACTTCTGTGTGATCAATAATTATATGCTGTTCACCTGCAATGGAATAGGTCATTAATCCTGCTCTTTTATTATTTTCCCTAGCCATTGCAAAGCCTTTGTTCTCTTGTTCTTTAATTATTAATTCCATGGTGTTTTTTTTAAGGTTATAAAAAATGTGTAAAGGGTTGCGCTTACATGGTCATGGGTACTTCCATTAAAAGAACACGGGCATTTTCTGATGCTTTTACAGTAATGCTATCTGTGTCCCAAATTCCTATACCATCTCGTTTGGAAAGCTTTTCGCCGTTAATTTCTACAGCACCTTCCAGAATAAACGCATACACGCCATTACCTGTTTTCTTGATTTTATATTCATCGGTGCTTCCTTTGGTGAAATTTCCTAAATGAAACCACGCGTCTTGATTAATCCAAACGCCTTGATCATCTTTATTAGGCGAAAGCACTTGGTAAAATTCATTTTCTTTAGAAATATCTCTAATAGAAACTTGATCGTATCGTGGCGTTACATTTTTGGTTTTAGGAAATACCCAAATTTGTAGAAATTTCACTTCCTTGTCTTTGTTTTTATTGTATTCCGAATGCGTAACACCAGTTCCAGCACTTAATACTTGTACATCACCTTCTTTAATGACAGCCACATTTCCCATACTGTCTTTATGTTCCAAATCGCCTGCCAAAGGAATGGAGATAATTTCCATATTGTCGTGAGGATGTGTTCCAAAGCCCATGCCTGCAGCTACCGTATCATCATTTAATACGCGTAGTACGCCAAAATTCATTCTTTCTGGATTGTGATAATTTGCGAAACTAAACGTATGGTGTGAGTTTAACCAACCGTGATTTGCTGCGCCTCGTGTTTCTGCTCTGTGAATTATTGTATTCATAGTATGTATATTTTTGTTTGTTAAACCTACCTGATCGGCAGGCAGATGATTAAATCCTACTTGTTGCATTAATGTGTTGTAAGTAGATTTTGTGGTTTTGCTCGTGCTTGCATTAAAGGTTTGCGGAGCAATAGCACCAAAAACACCAGTTAAAAGGGCATTTTTTATAAATTTCTTACGGTTCATATCGTTGCTTTAAAAGTATGATACAAATATATAACCAATTGGAAACCTGTGGAATATGAAAAAAGGGGATAAGCTTATGAAAATCCGATATACGGCTCTAAATTATGATGTAATCTCGTTTTTCTTGAAGCTTGAAGGCGATACCTGTGTATGCTTTTTGAAGAAGGCGCTAAAATTGGCAGGCTCATTGAATCCTAATTCATAGGCTATTTCTTTCGTGTTTAAATCGGTGAAATAGAGTAACCTTTTAGCTTCAGTTATAATTCGGGCTTGAATATAATCTTTGGCAGTTTTACCAATTCTAGCTTTAAAAGTTCGGTTTAAATGATCTGGTGTTATATGAAGCGCATTGGCGTAAAAAGTGGTAGAATGCTCTTTTTTGTAGTGATTGTTTACCGCATTTTTAAAGGTCCTAATCAGGTTGTCTCCAGAGGTGTCAACATCAGATTCAATAGGGTTAATGGAACAAATATTATTACACTCTATCAGTAAGAGTTTTAAAAATGAACCAATAGATAAGGATTTCATTTTTGCATTACTATTGAATAAATTGAAAATTTGATGCGCAAAATGTTCTATATTTTTAAATTGATTATTATTTGGCTCTAATGGAGGGCTTTGTCCGTAATTGTGAAAGAGATTCAAACTTTCAATAAAGGATAGGGGAATAGAGTTTTCTACTAAAAACTGATTGGAAAATGTCATGGCATACCCAAACGATTGTTCTGTTTCTATAACTTGATGTACTTGTCCGGGAGCTACAAAGAAAATTTGTTGGTTTGCTAAATCGTAAGTATTAAAATCAATTTTATGTTGTCCCTTGGCTTTATGGATTATTAAAACCGTGTAATAATTATGTCTGTGAGGCTCGTCAACTTCTCCATTTCGTTTGGTGTAAATAGCTTCCATTTTGGAAATCCCAAAACTGGCGCTTTCCTTTTCTCTATTAACATCTTGATAAATTTTGACTGTGCTCATGTATAATAACTTATATCTTTGTTGTTATCCGTTTTATTGTTTCTCTAGAAATCTACCATATTTTTTAGTGGTGGCATAATCCGATACAAAATTTTCATTTTCAAAAATAGTTTTTCCGCCAACCATAACTCGGGAAACGGTTCCGTGATTTCTATTCACAAGTCGGTCGTAATTATTAAATTCTTCAATCTGTCCTGTTTCTACAGTTTCTGTAATGGCATCAAATTTATTAGGATCAATAATTACCAAATCGGCTATTTTACCTGGTTTTAGGTGTCCACAATCTAAACCAAACCAATCGGCTTGCTCTTTTGTTAATCGCCAGATACATTTTTCCATGGACATAATTGGCTTGCCAGCATCTATAGATTCTTGGACGACTTTTATCATTTTCAACGGAAAATTATAGAAGGCCATATTGTTTAAGTGGGCTCCAGCATCCGAGAAGCTAATTAAATTATGTTTATGATTATACAAGCCATGATATTTTTCAACGCGATCATTGGCAATGGTGGTTGTCCATCTAATCTTTTTATCATATTGAATTATAGTGTCCAAAAAGAAATCTACGGGATGCTGCTGGTGTTCTTCAGCAAGATCATAAAAGTTTTTACCAATCATGCTCGAATCTGGACAATCAATAATCAAGGTTTTGCTTAAATCTTTATGCCAAACTTTGGGCGCAAATTTTTTCTTTATTTCCTTTTTAAAGGCCGCTCTAAATTCAGGATCTCTAATCAAGTCGTTTCTTTCGTCTAAATTTTTGGCTAGGTGCCTCATGGCTTCACCACTAGGAAATTCTTCAAACATCACAGAGTCTACACCATCGTAATAAACCGTAAATGGGCAAGGTGGCGATTGCATTCTAAAGTTTGCATTGGCTATGGTATTAATAGCTTTACTTGCTGTTGAAATTAATGGATAAATATAGCGGTCGCCAATTAAATCCATCATGGCAATTATGGTTGTTTTAAGTGGTTTTCTAAAGACTCCTGAACTGGCCAACATATAATTAATGGCATTAATTCTGGTGACTAGATTTGGCGCGCCTTGTAAAATGGCATCGCGTTTTCGCAGTAATTCAATCAGGTTTTTTCGTTCTTTCCATGACGAGTAAAATGATGGTGTTTTATGCGACCAATACCGATTGCCATCCATTTTATCCCATGGATTGTCCATAGTGGACAACCCTATAAAACCCGCATCCAAAGCCTCATTCAGCATGTGGAGCATGTGGTCTTGTTCCTCTTTTGTAGCGGTTTCATTATCTTGTAAAGAACGTTCAATACCCATGGCATGCATGCGTAAATCTGAATGCCCTAGAAAGGAAGCCACATTAATGCCTAAGGGTAATTTGGAAATATAGGCTTTCCACTCTTTGGCATTGGTCCACGTTTTTTCTTTTTGAAGTAAGGGCAACATAATATCTCTTGGAATGGCTTCAACTCTGGTAAAGGAGTCCGAAATATCTTCCGGCGAATTGTAAATAGCACTCACCGAACAACTCCCCAAAATAATGGACGTAACACCATGTCTAGCCGATTCTTTAAGTCCTGGAGAAGCAATTAATTCTGCATCATAATGCGTATGCGAATCTACAAAACCAGGAACCACCCATTTTCCGTTGGCATCAATTATGTGCGCTTCTTCATCTGCTTCAATGATTCCTATGTTACCGATTTCACCATTTTCAAGAATTAAAATATCTTGAATTTTTGCTTTTTCATCTTGACAACCGGAGAACAATAAGCCGTTTTTAATGAGTGTTCTATTTTTCATAGTAATTGAGGACGTAGTTGTAATTGTATTTGATTTTCAACAGCAATGAAAGAGCTTAAAGTCCAATCATCAGTTGACGTTACTTCAAAGCTAACAATTTTATATTAGAAATATTATGCTATGGAATCACGAAATTGATTATCTCGATACGAATGGATTCTTCTTTGAAAAACTTATTTAATCCATACAAATATCACTATAATAATAAACCATATCTGTTGCAGTAGATTTTCTAAATTCACCACTATTCAATTTCTTAATTATCCCGACACAATCCGAAAAGTAGTCTTTAGCTTTTCGCTTGAAGTTTCCTGTTAATGGAAATGGAAAATCTTCGGTAACTTTTTGAATATATAATTTTGTAGAAACTATTTCAGGTTTTGAAGCATTTTTTAAAAAGGTTTGGTGTTGCTTTTTGAAAGGGTACTGTGGTGTTCTTTCCCAATCTGCAAATAATTTAATTTCTTCATCAACGAGCACTTTAAGAAGTATGGCTTCCGTGTCGGGCTTTAAAACAACATATTGAAATTCTTCTTGGGTTTCAAATCCATAAAAAATAATTTTTTTCACCATCAGCGACGTCCAAACATTGGGTTCATCTTCTAGTGACAGCCGAAATTTTATGTTATCTTTCTTATCAATCATTCCAAAGCCTTTTAACGAAGTTCCGTCTTTGAAAAATAATTCGGCATCCGCAATTTGTGATGTCATGGGACTACTAGAAAAAAGGACTAATAGAAATAGTAACGTAATTCTCATGTGTTGGTTAATACTTATTTTAAAATTTAATTGGTTGTGCTGCTGTTTTTCAAATCTACTAATTTTAAAGAAAAGCTTGTTGATAGGAATCATTAAATTACTAGTATAAAAAAACCACTTGGTTTAGAAGTGGGTAATGGTTAATCTTATTTATTGGAAATTGAATATCACCTTATTCCACCAGAATGGTATAAATGGCAATTTCTGCGTTGTAATCAAATTCCGATTCGTTTATAAAAATGTCGTTAAAAACCGTATAACTGTAACATGCCTCCACAATCGTGTCACCATCCGAATACAATTCAAAAATAAGAATATCAGCAATGGTAAACTCCAGATTAACAATATCTGTTTCCCAGCTTGCTGAATTAACTTGAATGAGATTCACATTATTTTCTGAAAGGAATGTTAATTCTGTTTCAAAATTACTAATTGTGTTTGTTATTTGAATCTGTTCTGGTAGATAAGTTCCGTTGGTAAATAGATTCTCGCCACTTATTTTATCAACAATTTCGAAGGTGAACGTTTGGTACGTAATATTAGGATCGCCACAATCATCATTTGAACAATGTAATAGTGTGGTACTCAAAATAATTAAAACCAGTAACTTTTTCATGATGCGTTATTTATTGTTTAGATAGGAAAAAGCTTTAAAGGTTGCGTGTACATGTAGTAAATAAAAGTATCTGTCACAAAAAGGAACAGCTGTTTATATCTACGACAAAAATTAAAACATGCCTATCAATAAAGACGCGGCATGTTTTCAAGATTATTAGTAGATTAATTTAATCTTTTAATTGCACACCAAAATAATATCCTGGAATTGTTCCAATTGATACAGGTGCTACAACGCCAGAATTAGGTGTTAAATCTATAGCCGTAACGGTTGACTCATTAAGGACGTGCGAGTTTAAACTATACACATAATAATATTCGGTTGTATAATCTAATACTGCTGAAATTCGACTGCCATTAGAGGTAAAGGTGTATGTTAAATCTGTAATCACCGTTTCATTACCAGTTGCTTCATCTATGGTAACCAGTTCTTTTGATGCGGAGCCTTCTCTCACTAAATAAAAGGCATCATGGCAAGGTGACGCAGGATTGGGATTGTTTACATATTCTAAACCATCTCGATTTAATGGCGAAAGTTGTTTTGGATAGTTGGCAACTAATGCGCCTGATCCAGACGTATCAATTTTATAAAAATTATGACTGGCAATCACATATAGAAAATCACCTTTAGAAGTCATATTAGAACTTCTAGCTGTTGGCAACAGTTGGATAGGATTAAAGGTGTTTATTGGTGTCATAGTCATGACATCATATTCTTTTAATTCATAATTTACAACCATAAAAAAACGATTATTTATAAATTCCATGGCATTTATATGAGCAATGGGAAACTCTAAAGGCGCTGGTGTATTAGCTGAAGACGCATCATATACAAGCACTCGGTCTCCTGAGGAAACAACATAACGCTTGGCACCTTGAATATCAACTTTAGAATAAGCTGAAGATTGAGTCATTCTTAAACTGGTGCCAAAAGTTGCCGGCAAGAGTGTGTCGTCTCGTTTTAGACCAGTTGGCGATGTTCCGAAATTTTCATGAAAAGCCCATTCGTTACATGCAAAGGACCCTGTGTTTTGCGTTTCAATATATAAATGATTAAACGTATTTGGAACAACTGTAGGTGAAATAGAATCTGAAGAAGAATCACAACTTGTTATCGTTATAATGCATACTGTTAGTAATAAAATTTTAGTTTTCATAATCTGATAATTTAAGTTATTTAAACTTATATACAGATTATCTAAATTTTGTTACCCATGACCTTACAATGTTTTGGACAAATACTTTACATAATGGCCATACTAATTTATGTAAAGTTTATTATGGGGTTGTTCTAATTCTACTTGGGTTGCTCTAATTCTACTTGAAGTTGCTCAAATTCTATATGAAGTAAACCGGGTTCATAATTTACCTGGTTTTATCGAGTCAGTTTTTAAAATCTTGCGGTTTGTTTTTCATGTTGAAGCTATGAACCTACGGGTTTGTGTTAGCGGATTTTCGGAACGAAAATCGGAAGAAAGCAAACAAAGCAACTACCAATGGTTAAGCTAAAAGCAGCAATTTTATATATACAATGTTACAAACAGTTTTTAATTTCCACAATTTTCATTAAAATAGGATATTAATTTGAAAGGAGATTTGTCTTTGAAAGATTTGCTTTTTACTTTTTCAATGAGTAATGGACAATCAGAGAAATAAGCTATTACTTTGTCCTTATTATATCTCATTGTGCCAATTTTTTTGACATTTGTCCATGATTTTCTTTTTACATAATATGCAGTAGTAGTGCCTTGAGTCTGAGGCGCAGTCATTTTTGTTATTTCAAAAAGAGAAGTTTTTCCTTTTATAAGTTGCCTCATTAATTTTGGTTTATTACTATTCTCGATTTTCATATAAACATATCGTTTAGAATTTTGTTCAATAGCGTTTATATTGCTTGAGGTAAATTTTATTTTTTTATTTCCGATTTCACATTTTAAAGTGTTGCCTTTTATTTTACATTTTTCAATTGCTGTTTTACCGTCTTTATAAAATAATTTAGTTTTAACCTGTGAATATGAAATTTGAGTTAAAAGTGTTATTGTCAGAATTAATATTTTCTTCATTTTAAGGTTTCGGTTTTAATTGTTTGTAACGTGTTTGTGTATGAAAAGTGCGTGTTTGCGTCAGAGGATTTTCGGAACGAAAATCCTCTGACGCAAACGCGCACTTTCCTTTGATTGAGTACTAAACTACGCATTTTTTATACACAGTGTTGGCATACATTATATTTCAATTCCAATTCCTAAATTAATAGTAGTAGGTTCTTTTTCATTCTTAAATTCAATTAAACCAATTCCTGGGGCAGAATGATTGTTTTTTATTGAATTAAAATTCTGATTGATTTTTAAAAGTAAAAACCCATTGGTTGTAGTTGAAAATGATATGTTTTTTTTTAATTGAATAAATGCGCCAAAACTAACAGAATTATATTTGTTCTTAATATCATTGTCGAAATTTTGTGACATATTTGTTACAAGAGGGTTCTCGATTGGTATATCGCCACCAGTAGTAAAACCAGAAGAGTTAATTCGTGATTCTCCTTTTTCTTTTGCAGATAACAAAAAACTACTAAAACCACCAATTCCAAATAGATAGGAATTATTATTTCCAAAATGGAAATTTATATTGATTGGTGTTTGAATTTGATTAACACTTCTATTTCCTTCACTTATTACGTTCGCATTTCTATCTTCAATAGTAAATCTGTCCATATAAAAACCTAATCCAATGTCCAGGGAAGTTTTTTCAGCGAGCCTATAATTTAAACTTGGTAAAATAAATGCACCGATGTTTATTGAGGTCTTTATTTCAGGATTGACATTTATATCAGAGTTGGTTAGTTTGCTTGTTTTAGGAATTGAAAATGTGGGGCCTAAAGATAGTTGAAATTCAATTTTTTTCTGTTGAGAATATGAGTTAATGAAAAATAGGATTGATAAGGTAAGTAAAAGTTTTTGTTTCATAGTAGGGTTTTAATGTATGCCAACGGTAAGTGTATGAAATGAGCGGGTTTGCGTCCGAGGATTTTCCGCAGGAAAATTAGACGTAACAAAAATGCAACGACCTTTGGTTAAGCACTAATTTAGCAATTTTTTATACACGTCTTAAGTTAGCATTTTAATAAAAGTTCAATAATAACTAGAGATATTCCCATAATTTTTTTTCATCCCATATTTTTTTTGCTCTTTCAGAGCCATTATCCATACTCTTTTTTATCCAAGTCACACCCTTTTTTTTATCAGGCATAACACCTTTACCAAAAAAGTACATTCTACCAAGTTGAAACTGGGCATGCTTATTTTCTTGCAGGGCACTTTTTTCAAACCAATATAAAGCTTTCTCAATATCTTTAGGAACTCCACTACCAGAACCGTAATAGATGGCTAATGCATATTGCGCATCAGGCAATCCTTGTTCTGCACTTTTTTTAGTCCAATAAGTGCTTTTTTCATAGTCTTTTAAAACTCCATACCCATTATAATATCTTGCACCAAGTTCAATTTGAGCATCAGCATCTCCATTCTCCGCTTTATTTATTAGTAGCTTTAATTCGGAATCATTAATATTAATGATAGATTCTCTAACTTGGCTAAAAGTTAAGAGATATTGAAATAATATCAGAATTAAAAAAAATGTTTTTTTTATCATTTATGTTTATTGTATTTTAGGTTTCATTACTGCCAACGGTTTTGTGTATGATTAGTGGCGTGTTTCAGCAACTAAATTAGTAAACTAAAACGAACCAGAGGAAATTCCGAAGGAATTTTCCAGATAAGCACTTGCCAAAGCAATTAATTATACACGGCTTAAGTTAGCATTTTAATAAAAACACTAAATTAAGACATATAAATAAGAAAGAACAAAAGAGAGGAATAAGGTTAATATACACGCAGAGACTTTGATCTCGTCAACAATGAAAACCCCCTCTCTTTTTCTACACAGATTTCGTACAGTTCCCTGCCTGCCGGCAGGCAGGTATGAGGCTTTTAGACCTCGATTTTAAGTCGTTGAAACTCGCGTAGATC
>NZ_JBLXHU010000054.1:0-9487 GCF_048259285.1 Bizionia sp.
CAATTTCATAGTAAATGTAGTACAAAAAGTGCATTACGTGGATTTTTTTACTACTTTCGACGAGCAAAATTGTTAAATACTAACTAAAAATGAAAAAAAATTACTACTCCTTTTTACTATTAGTTTTTTGTGTCTTTTTAATAAGTAATAGGATGTTTTCTCAAACTACTATTGCTAAGAATGAATTTTTAGGGCCTTCTGGGCTTATAGCAAATAATTATGATACTGCAGCTGGAACATTGACCCCTAATGATAATTGGGGTTTTTTTGTGACTGCATTTAATGGTAGTATAGATATTGTAAACGACGTTGTTTTATCAGCTCCTAACAGTTTGAAAATTCGAGATTGGTGGGATAATAATGAACAAGTTGAGTTTGATGATTTTGATGTAGCTGGGTATACAGATATAGAGTTTTCTATAGATTACGCTTCAACAAATAGTAACTTTAATAGTCAGTTATGGATTCAGTATGCTTATAATGGTGGAGCTTGGGAGACAGCCCAGTTGCTTATTGATGTTAATGTTAATAGATCATTTGCTGATGGCGCTTTTACTTTGCCTATGAATGATGGCGCTGGACCAGGTCAAGACGGAGTGACGTCATTTAAGTTTAAGGTTTATAATACCGGTTATCAAGGATCAGATGAGTTTTATATAGATGATGTTTACTTAAGAGGTACGCCGCCGCCGCCGCCTGTTGCAGTTTGTCAAGATATTGTTGTTGATTTAGATGCGTTTGGAAATGTATCTATATTAGCAAGTCAACTAGATAATGGATCAACAGTATCGATAGGTTCTCCAATATTAAGTATTGATAAAGAAGATTTTACTTGTGATGATGTAGGAGATAATACAGTAGTTCTTTCTGTTCAGGATTCAACAGGTCAGACAGATACATGTGTAGCAACTGTAACCGTAAACGCTTATTCTGGAGCAATGATAGCTCCGGTTGTAGATGATGTTGTGGCTTATTGTGAATATGCCGCACCAACACCAAGCAGTTTAAATTATAAGTGTGAAAACATTGTTCCCACTCCAGGCGGACCAACCACATTTAGTACTCCAGGAAATTACTCTATTATTTGGACATACACAGGTTCTGATGATTCGGTAACTGTAACACAAAATATTACATTAAATGCGCAAGCTGCCCCATCAAATGTTACTGTAAACAATATAGAAGGTGATAATGTTCAAGTAAATTGGGACAATCAATTCGGAACATCATATTATGATATTAGATATAGACTAGTAGGAGAAGTAAGTTGGATTTCTGATGTTAGCCCAACAAACACATATAATATTACAGGACTGTTACAGTTGTCAGATTACGAATTTCAAGTAGGAAGCGTTTGTGGAGGTTCTACGATTTGGGCTTCAGTTCAAACATTTAAAACAGGAACCTATAATTATTGCACACCGGCCAATACTTCAAATGGAAGTCATTACATAACAAATTTTAGTATTACAGGGGAAGATACAACTGGAATAAATAATAATAGTTTAGATGATGGCGGATATGCAGATTATACAGATCTTTCGCCAAACCCAATCCTTAAATTATATAAAGGGAATAGTTATACTGCATCAATTTCTGTAAATGGGGGTAACTCTGGATGGGCAATTTATATTGATTTAAATCAAGATGGTGTTTTTAATAATACTGCAAATGACGAAGCTAATCCAGAAGGTGAATTTTTTGACCTTTTACCAGGAGAAGTTGGAGAAGGATTAAGTGATATTCCTATTAATATTCCAGATGACGCCATATCAGGAACAACGCTTATGCGTGTAGGAGCAAGAAGATATTGGTCTTCTAATAATGCTTGTGGAAACACAGATGGGCAACCAGAAGAGATTGAAGATTATGCTGTAAATATTTCTTTAGATCCTAATGCACCAGCTAGAATACGTGTTTCTGGTGGAGGAAATTACATTGCAGGAGATGCTAGTAATACGCCAATATTGACAGACTTTACCGATTTTGGATCTATAAACATAGGAGAATCAACAACGAGAACTTATACGGTTTCAAATTCAGGATCTCAACCTTTAGTTATAAGTGATATTATATTGTCAAATACTACAGATTTTTCTATTGTAGGAACGCCGTATACTTCACCTGTTGCACCAGGAGGAACAACAACTTTTACAGTTCAGTTTTATGCAGATGTAGCAGATATGCTTACAAAAACAGGGACTATAACAATAGAAAGTAATGGAGAAAACTATGATTCATCACCGTTTTTTGTCTATAATATTTCAGCATCTAAAGAGCAAAAATTTTATGATAGTGATGGTGACGGTATCTTTGATAATGTAGATATAGATGATGATAACGATGGAATTCCAGATGATTTTGAAGAAAACTCATGTAACCTATCTCAAGTTTCTATAAAAGCAAATTATAAATTTTTAAATGAAACCTTTGGTGCTGGTGTCGGTAGAAGTTCAGATATAAGTACCCTTTATGATGCCACAACAACATACTGTTTAGAAGACGGAGATGATACTGATGGTGATGTAAACTCAACAGAATGTCCTAATGTAGAGAACGCGAGTTTATATGACGGAGAATATACAGTACACAGTTTTATAACATCAGGAGTAAATGGAGAACCAATAGATGCAAATAATGCCATAGCAGATTTTGCATGGTATGCTTGGGCTCCTATAGAAGACCATACTCCAGGTGATACAAACGGTAGAATGGCCATATTTAATGCCGATGTAGAACCAGGTGTTTTTTATGAAACAACAATTACAGGAACCATTCCTAATGTACCAATAACCTATAGTTTCTGGGCTGTTAATATAGATAATAAAGATAGTGCCTTTAGTTCAGGGGAATTAGACCCAGTAACAGGAAGCAGAATAAAGCCAAATGTAACAGTAAGGTTTTTAAGAACAGATTATAGTACTGTAATCGCTTCTTTTTCAACAGGAGATATTACCAGATGTGAAAGCGGAAATGATTGTGATGTGTCTGAATGGAAATATTATGAGCCGGCACCTATAATAACTTCAGAAACAACATTTATAGTGCAGTTCATTAATAATTCTCCAGGAGGAAATGGAAATGATCTAGCTCTTGATGATATTAACATAGAGCAAACACTATGTGATATGGATCATGATGGTGTTGCAGATGTCTTTGATTTAGATAGTGATAACGATGGTATTCCTGATGTTGTTGAAGCAGGGTTTGCTGGTTATAGTAATGGTAAAGCAAAAATAGATGTTGCTTGGGTAGATGTAAATAAAAACGGAATGTTAGATGCTCTAGAAGGTCTTGTTATCCCAGATACTGATGGCGATGGCGTTCCAGATTATTTAGATTTAGATAGTGATAATGATGGTTTATTTGATGTTGATGAATCAGGAGCACAAAATGCTAACAACTTATATCCAAACTTTATAAACGGTGATGGTGATATTACTGGAGATGGTGTTGGAGATGGACCAGAATCTGAATCTTTTAGAATAAAAGATACAGACGGTGATTCGGTTGTTGAATATTACGGAGACGGAATTCTTGATGTCTATGACTATTATTCAGACTATACAGAAGGTGCTAATTTTAATGACGCTTATGGTAACGATTCTCAAGGTGTTATGTATGCTTCTACAGGGTACACTTTAGATACTGATGGTGATAATATACCAGATTATTTAGATGTATATAATGACCTTACAGGAATTTATGATATACACACTACAATATACACAGGATTAGATGCTGATAACGATGGTATTATTGATGATGTGGTTGATACAGATGGTGATGGCGTAGTAGACTGTAGAGATGGTAATGATAATGTTTTTGGTTCTCCTAGAGATTTAAACGAGAGTTATAGTCTATATTTTGATGGTCGAAATGATTATGTTGAAGATGATAACGTTATTCAAAATAGCGAGTCAACTATCATGGCTTTTATTAAAAAAGATGTTGGGAACAATATTTCAAATACATCTCAACGCATAGCCGGACAAGACGAATTTTACTTGAGAGTTAATACAGATAATACTGTTGATGCAGTAGCAAATGGTGTTGTAGTTAGTTCTGCAGCAATTCAAGATAACGTGTGGACACACATAGCAGCAACTACTGTATCAGGAAACACAACACTTTATATAAATGGTGTGTTAGAGCAAAATAATACATCAGGAGGATTATCCTCACCAACAACCAAGTTTAGAATAGGGTCTACATTAGCAAACACCCAGTATTTTAAAGGAGAAATAGAAGAGGTTCGTGTATTTAATAGAGCGTTAGATTCTGTTGAAGTAAAGCGTATGGTGTATCAAGAGTTAGATGATACAGCAAATTTTGATAAAGGAAAAATAACGCCAAATAATATAGGCGCATTAAATGCTAATTTAATCAGGTATTATAAAATGGATGGCTATCAAGATGATATTCTTGACGATAAAAAAACAAACCCTACAGAATTAGATACTCTTGTGGGAGCCAAATTATACAATATAAAAGATATTTATTTTCAAACGGCACCATTACCTTATGTAACAGAAAACGATGGTGATTGGACTACGGCAAATACTTGGTTACATGGAGATATTTGGGATATAACAACAAAGGCAAACAACCCTTACGATGCTTCAATCATTCACGTAAAACATAATTTAAATGTTTCAGAAACTCAAGGTACAGTTGGTTTATTAGTAGATGAAGATAAGGAGTTTTCTATCAAAAATGATAAAGGACTTTATAACAGTTGGTATTTAAAATTAGACGGTTTTATTGATCTGGAAGGAGAGTCTCAATTAGTGCAAACCAAAGAGAGTGAGTTATTTACAGGAGCTTCTTCAAAATTAGAACGAGACCAACAAGGAACCGTAAATTTATATACCTATAATTATTGGTCTTCACCAGTTCATACAAGTGCTTCTGGAGCTCCAGTTGATGGTTCTGAAAACTTCTCTATAGAAGATGTTTTAAGAGATGGATCAGATCCAGAAAACCCTGCTTCAATAAGTTTTGTTGGCGGATATAATGGCTCAACATCGCCTATGGAAATAGCAGATTATTGGCTGTGGAAGTTTGATAATTATTTAGATGATAATTATTCAGACTGGCAACCATTAACTAGTAGTTCAAGAATAGATGTAGGTGTTGGTTACACTATGAAAGGAACAGCAACAGGACCAGAAACAGACGAGCAAAACTATGTTTTCACTGGAAAACCAAATAGCGGTACTATAAAACTAGAAATTTCATCAGGAAACGATTATTTGGTAGGAAATCCGTATCCGTCATCAATAGACGGTTATGAGTTTATTTTAGATAATGAAAATATTATAACAGGAACACTTTATTTTTGGGAGCATTACGGTGGAAATTCACATGTTTTAGCCGAGTATCAAGGAGGTTACGGACTTTATAATTTATCTGGTGGCGTACCTGCAATAGCAGATTTAGATGTTCAACAAGCATCACCAGATCCAGATGTAGATCAAGGTGGTTCTTCAACAAAAATACCAAGACGTTATATTCCGGTTTCTCAAGGGTTTTTTGTAGTTGCTCAAGACGGTGGTGATATCACATTTGAAAACGATCAGCGAGCATTCGTTAAAGAGAATTTAGATAATGCAAATTCTTGGTTTTTTAGACAAAATGCGTCTTCACAGCAGCAAAGTACAAACGAAATAGCTTTACAAGACGATAGGTCAAAATTCAGAATAGGGTTTAAATCTCCGGAAAATTATCAAAGACAACTATTACTTACCATAGATCAAAATGCAACAACAGATATAGATTGGGGATTTGACGGTGAGTCGAATGAAGAAAATATTGAAGATATGTTTTGGGATATTAATCAGCGAGACTTTATTATTCAAGGTATTGGAGATGTTAACGAAAACACAATCTTGCCTCTAACAGTAAAAACAGCTAATGGTGGCTTTGTTGAAATAAAAATTGATAGTCTACAAAATGTTAATACTGATTTAGAAATATACCTTAATGACGGAGAAATATATCATGATTTAAGAGCTTCTGAATATGTTGTAAATGTTGCTCCTGGAGTCGTTACAGATAGATTTAAAATTACTTTTTCAAATCCAGCATTATTATCAGTTGATGACGTTTTAAACAATAACAATATGGTTGTGTTTTATAGTGATAATTCACAATCAATCGAGGTTTATAATAAGAAAAACGAAGCAATAAAATCAATTGAGATAATCAATATTTTAGGTCAGAAAGTAAATAGTTATGATGTGAATTCTAATGATAGGTTAGTCTCTATTCCGGTATCACTACAAACAGGAGTTTACATTTTTAACATAAACACAGAAAACGCAACAATAACTAAAAAAATCCCAATTAACTAAATCCAATCAAAAAAAAATGAAACAAAAATTATTCTCAATAACTTTTGTACTAGTTACAATGTTATCATTTTCTCAACCAGCAACAAATGATACATCTAAATGGACTGTAACTAACATCACATCAAACAACGCATTCAACTATCCGTGGGAGCTAACATATATGCCAGGAGATAAACTATGGCTTACAGAACGTGTTGGAGAAAAAATATCAAGTTTTAACATAAATACAGGTGTTATACAAGAGATGATAGATTTGAGTTCTAAAGTTGCAAACTCAACTCAAGGAGGTCTTTTAGGAATGGCAATACACCCAGATTTATATAACAATATATCTACTACAACAAACAATTATGTGTATGCAGCTTATACTTATGAAGATTCAGGCTTTAGGTTGCGAATAGTACGTTTGGTTTACAATGAACTTACAAATCAATTAACTGAAGATACTTCTTTAAATCCTAACGGAACAATACTAGAAGGCTTACCAGGAAGTGGTGATCATAATTCAGGAAGGCTAATTATAGGGCCAGACATGAAATTATACTACACCGTAGGAGATCAAGGTGCTAATCAGTTTGGGTATTCTTGTAACCCTATACTTTCTCAAGTTTTACCAACATCATCAACAGATTATGCAAATTATGCAGGTAAAACATTACGAATAAATTTAAACGGAACAATTCCAGCTGACAACCCTGTTTTTAATGGAGTTCAAAGTCACGTTTATACCTATGGTCATAGAAACTCTCAAGGAATTATTTTTGCTAATGACGGAACGCTTTATGCGTCAGAACAAGGTCCGAAAACGGATGATGAAATCAATGTTATAAAAAGCGGAAAAAATTATGGATGGCCTGAAATAGCAGGTTATTATGATAACTGGGCTTATACTTATTGTAATTGGTCTTCATTAGGAGGTGCTTGTAACTCAAATGATTTTAGTGATCATAACTGCCCTTCAGGAGCAGAAACTGCTACCGAGTTTGAATCATATCCTTCAGGAGCACCTGCAGATTTTCAACCTCCAATCGGAACCTATGGTAGTTCAATTGAATCAGATCCTGCTGGCGGTTGGGGAACTTGGCCAACGCCTGCTGTTTCTAGTATAGATATTCACGAAACAGGAAATATTCCTGGCTGGGGACGTTCTCTTTTAATTCCTTCATTAAAAAAAGGAACCATATACAGAGCTAAACTAACTCCAGACGGACAAGATATTGTAAATGATGAATATGAAGAATTTCATTCGTCTATAGATAGATATAGAGATTTAGCAATTTCTCCTGACGGATTAACTATTTATGCTATTACTGATAATGGCGGAGGAACATCAGGACCTTCTTCTGATAATGTTGTGACTAACTTAAGTAATCCTGGGTTGATTGTAAAAATTCAATATACAGGATCTCAAGTGGTAAATGGACCAGCAGCTAATTGCCAAGATACTACTGTAACATTAGATGCAACAGGAAATGCTACTATCACCGCAAATGATATAGATAATGGTTCAACAGGAGGAAATGCAGGAATTGATTCTATAACTATTGATAGGGCTACATTTACCTGTGAAGATACTTCTGAAGCTCAAGAAGTTTGGCTAACGGTAACTGATAACGATGGAAATGAAAGCAGATGTACAGCTATGGTAACTGTTCAGCCAAATTCAAACCCTGATCCAATTGTGGCTCCGGTACTTGATGATATAGTTTCAAACTGTGCTATCACAGTTGAAGCTCCAGTGATAATGTCTAATGGTTGTCAAGAAATCACTGCAACAACAACTGATGATGTAACTTTTAATAGTGGAGAAAGCGGAACAATAACTTGGTCATTTAACGATAATGGTAATATTGTAACATCAAATCAAAATGTAACAGTAAATGCGCTTCAAACGCCAATTAATGTTGTTGCTTCAGCAGGAGCAACTTCAGCAATTGTAAGTTGGGATGAAATAGAAGATGTGACTTTTGAAGTTCGTTATAGAAAATTATCAGATTTTACATGGACAACAGTTGTCGCAACAACAAACAGTATAGAGTTAACAGGTTTAGATTTATTAACAGATTATGAAGTACAAGTAAGAACAGATTGTGGTCTTGCTCAATCGTCTTATAGTAGTTCAACGTATTTCACAACAACAGATATAAATTACTGTGATGCTTATGGAATTGTTAATGGTGATAATCATCACATAACAAGAGTGATGCTAGAAGATATTAATAATCCTTCATCTGGTTCAACTTATTCAGATTATACAGGTGGAACAGCAGCAATATTAGAAGCAAGTGAATCTTACACAATTACTATAGAAAAATCTACGCCGCCAGATAGTTGGAAAACAGCAGGTTTTTCAGTGTGGATAGATTATAACATTGATGGTGATTTTGATGATGATGGAGAGCGTATTGCAGGAACAAACGGTGGAGATAATTTATCGGCATATAACCAAACATCAAGAAGCTTTAGTTTTACGTTACCTTCAGCCATAGTTGCTGGAACTACTAGAATGCGTGTGTCTATGATGCAATATTATACGCCAGGACAACCTTGTGGCATTGTTAATAATGATGGGAATTCATCTGAAGTTGAAGATTATAAAATAACTTTAATAGACAACACATTAACAACTCAAAATGTTGAGGCTTTAAATTTTGCAATATATCCTAACCCTATAAAGAATATGGTTACAGTAAAGTTGCCTTCTAATTATAGTTACAGTAATTTAAATGTAAAACTGTATGATATGCAAGGCAGAGTTATTAAAGAAAAACAAGTAAATAAATCTCAATATGAGATTTCATTTAATGATTTACAAGATTTAAATGCAGGTTTTTATTTTATTAGAATAAGCAGCGAAAATGAGGTTTTAGTATCAAAAAAACTCATAAAAGTATAAGCTATCATAAGTAGTAAAAAAAGAAAGCCTTTGAAAATTTTCAAAGGCTTTCTTTTTTCAAAAGTTAAAGCAGACTTATTTCCTTAAAAATCATTAATTTCGCACGTCGAAACGAATTAATGATATAATGAGTAAGAAATTCCCTGAATATAAAGGTCTTGACTTACCAAAAGTTGCTGAAGAAATTGGCAATTATTGGCAAGAAAATAACGTATTTGAAAAAAGTGTAACCACA
>NZ_JBLXHU010000055.1:0-9288 GCF_048259285.1 Bizionia sp.
TAATTTTTATTAATCTTTTAAAAATTTTTAATTATGAAAACAAAAAATTATTTAAAATTATTAGGTGGTTTATTAGTAGCTGTTGTGATGGCGGTTAATTATGTTAACATTAATAGTAGTTCGGCAAATTCTTTTTCTGTTATAGAGGTTAAAGATGCCAAGGCATCTGGCTTTTGTGTTTACAGTGATTGGGATACATGTATTGAAGAGGGTGGTGGTGAATGGTATACACTTTATGATTTTGAAGAAATATAAAAGTCTCATGGATTATTCATTGTTTTACTTTGTACTATCATATTTGTTGTCAAGTTAAGGGGGTTCTGCTAAATTTTATTGATTTATCTCAGATGAATAGACTGTAGTTCAAAGTGTATCCAAGTATGATTTGCTTTAACGTTTTGGAGATATGTTATTTTGCCTCTTGGATTTATTATATCATAGAAGGGGAATTTGGCTTAGATTCAATTGCTATTGAAAGTTTTTGATGGGAGTTTTCCTTCGGGGGTATCCCCGAAGGAAAAATTCCCCAAAAAAGTCAAATAGTTGTGTTAAGAGCTACAAACAAATGACCTTGGAACAAAGGTCTGTTGTTGAGTGGAAGTTGAAAAACGGCCTTAAGAAGATAGATATATTCATAAAGCATCCATTGCCGAGTCGTCCCTTTCCCAAGAGCAGGAAAGGAACTAGGGAAGACGGGGCGTTAACAATACCAAAGATACCGAAATAATTGTAGACGAGCGAATGAGGGAAGGACATGTGAAAAAGCGTTTTACGCCCAAGATGTAGCTTTATGAATGGGACAAGCTCTGGAATTACTAATGGTCCCTCTAAGTGATAACAAGTAGTGCACGTCTGAGGGATATAGATATGGTCTGTCGTGAGCGCATCTAAATAAGGATATGGGAGGACAAGGCTATTGGAGGTAAACTTTACAAGAGTTTGAGGAATTCTTACGTAAAATATAAACGATACTGAGAAAAGACAATAGTGGGCATACTGGGAAGGGTCGCCATAGATAAGTTCCTCTCGATTGTGGAAAACAAGAAAACTGTCGGGAACTTCAAGGAAGACCTTATCATCGAAAAGGGGCATAAGGGTGCATTTTGGACAGGTGCTCCAGCTTACTGTTAGTCGAAAATGTCGGTGGAAATGCAATCGATAAGTTCTTCAAGATCACAGTAAATGCACAAGAACTTTATAAGGAATGAATCCATATTAATCCAATGACAAAGGTAAGGAGATCTCTGGGCATATGAAAATCGCCAAGAAATCGGTTGTAATGTATTTTTCATATATCCATAAGTATCTTGGGAACGGGCATCAATGAGTATACCAACAAATTATTGAGAAAGTATTTTTCCAAGGATTCACCTTTGGGCAACGTGCAAAACAACCAAATTGGTCATGTAGTTAAATTACTTGATGACAGATCAAGGAAAAAATTGGATACGGAACACCCTAAAAAGTATTTTTTGGATGTATTCACAAAAAATCAAAACATACATATGCTAGTATAATCGACCTTGTGATGATTAATTATTTTAAGTTGCGCTTTGTTTTTATGATACGTATTTTACGAACATGTTATAGGAATATTTATAAAGGATTTTATAAGATACATCCGCCTCTACATATATACTGTTTAAAAATACTAGCAACGTGTGTTCTGTTGGGTTGTGCTAACAACTACAATAATCCGTTAAACGATTTTTCTAAAGATAATGAGATTGTACTGGTAGGTGAGGAAATCCGATTTCAAAGCGACACAATACTATTTCGGCCCCGTAAATTCGAAGTTTATGACACCTTGGCCATTTTTAATGATAATACAGGTGAGGCGGGTTTTAGTATTGTCAATTTAAAAGATGGCCGTTTAGTAGAGAAGTTTGGTTTTGCGGGCAATGGAGAATCCGAAATGAATATTAATGCAGTTTCAATGGAAAATGGTGTCGCAAACAATGATTCAGTTTTTAGTATTACCCAGGTAAACTCTCCGCATAAAATCTTTCGCTATAATTGGGACAGTTTATTAAATAAATCTGAATACAGGCCGAAACCTATTTTTTATTCAACAAAAATTACTTTTTCGAATACTTATTTCTTGAACGATTCAATTCTATTCGGTAAGTTTTTAACTTCAAATATGGATAACAAAACCTTTGGCGTTTTGAACCTCTATACAAACAAATTAACAACGGGTATTGAAGTACCCGGAAATGAAAATAATAAAACCCAAAGCGAAAAGGATTCTTTGTACTTCAAATATTTAAATATGAGAATGGATAATAGAGTAGCCTATAGACCAGGAAGCTTCCATGAATTTGCTTGTTTTTCTGGTAAAGGAGCAGTAATTCAAATAATATCGGTTGACAAAAATTATCGTTTAAAGAAAAAATATCAAAAAGTATACTATCTGCCTACTTTTAATCTTCTTGTAGGACCAAATTCAAAGAAAATTGTTGCAGGGAAGGACAGTAAAAAAGGCTTTCGCAATATTGCGGTTAGTGATAAAAATATCTTCGCCCTTTACAGTGGCCCTTTGTTGAACGACAGTGATGAAAACTTCAATATATCCGATATTGTCTTGGTTTATGATTGGGAAGGGAATCCAGTAAATAGAATTAAATTGGACAGAAAAGTGAATACAATAGCTATCGACAGAGAAAATTTCACACATTTATATGGAATGATGGACTCTAACAAATTAATTAAATATGTATTATCTGAAAACTAGTCAGTAAAAGTTAGTGACTTAATTATTTTAGAAAATGGAAAATGAATACAAAATATTGCTATGGACAATATTACTTTTTATTGGATTGACTGGATGTAATCAAAAACACAAAGACAAGAATAATGAATATAATTTGGAATTTAAGAATGTGCAAAACGATAGTGTTAAGATTGAGTTTATTACAAATACTACTATCAATATAGGTTCCGTTAAGATAGGCGATACAATTAAAAGGGTTTTTAAATATAAGAATGTAGGGCAACACCCATTTTTAATTTATAACGCAGAGGCTACTTGTGGCTGTACGGTAGCTTATTTTAATGATAGCCCTTTACCTGTTGGAAAGACTGATTCGATAATTGGCATCTTTGTAAGTGATGAACACATGAAAGGTTTTGTAAACAAAGTAGTGACTGTTAACAGTAATTCACCATTATCCCCATTTTTATTGACATTTTATGGTAGGGTGGAATGAAACTTTGGCTCTTTACAGTACTATAGAACCAATGATTGTTGGCTTGTTACATTTATTAAGCATAAGGGCTATTCCACTTCATATTCTATTTTGTTTCCAATGAGTAAAAGATTATTTGTTCTTTTGGTAAATCTACAAATATTGGTATTTTTTCTTCTCCTATTCTATAATTGTGTGGATTTAAGAAGATATCCATATCCGAAAGGTGTGCTTTCCTCTTTAGAAAAAGCGGGGGAAAATAAAATGGAATTGATTAAAGTGCTAGATCATTATAAAAAGTATCCACAAGACAGTTTAAAATATAGGGCGGCCTGTTTTCTTATATCTAATATGAAGGGTCATTTTTCATCAAAAAGGATTGAGTCCTACCCAGATTTAGTAAAAGAATCATTTAAAAAAATTGACTCGCTTACCAAAGTAATCTTCTTTCATGAGGCAGATACTTCACTTTTCCGGTTTGCAGATTATCTTCATAATATTCTAGACACAAAGGATTTCGCTCCGACAAAGGGCTTTGTAGATTCCCTGATAAAAAGAACTTACCCTGATACTGTTGACGTAAAATTCCATAGAAAAAAAGTTGTACATTTTGAGCACTTTGTAGATAGTATTGGCAAGGAATTGCTATTCAATATCCAAACGGAAAATCAAACCAACGGAATTTATCCCGATTTGAAAAATATCTCCTGCAACTGGTTGATTGACCATATTGATAATGCGTTTTCCTGTTGGAAGAAGTCCCCTTTTGCAAGGGATTTGAGTTATAACGAGTTCAAGAACACCTTGTTGACATATAGGAGCATGAATGAATCTGTGGATACATATTCCAGTTATATTAATAATTATTTTTACGGTATTGTTCATTCTAATGATTCTTTAAACCTTGCTAATACCGTGAGACGCTTAAATTTTGCCACCTATTGTCTCGATGTTTTCGAGGACAATGGCCATAAAATCGGAAATTTAGGGTTTTACGATATTTTACAGTTTTATAAGTTCGATTGCGACCGACATTCCGAATGGACAGTAAGGGTATTAAACGCATGTGGCGTTCCCGCTTATTTGGACTATACTTCGGGTTACTTTAACAGGGACAAAATACATTATGGGGTATCGGTACGGGATACTTCAGGAATTTATCACCATTATTCCCCTAAATGGCAACAGTTAGGTGATTACAGGCATCAAAACGAATTATCCAAAATGTACAGAAATATGTATGTCAAACAGAGGTGCCCAAGAACATTGGCCAGCATTAATGAATACGTCCCGAATACATTCAAAAACCCATATATGAAGGATGTAACCGAGGAATACCACAAGGTTACCACCTTTTCAGTTCCCTACAAGTTTAAGAAGGATAGTACCAATAGAAAATTGGGCTATTTGGCGATATTTAGCCCTAGAGGCTGGAAGCCCATTGCCTGGGGAGAGATTGATTATGACCGTAAAAAAATCAATTTTGAAAAAGTTCCTGTAAATGCAACTTATATTGTTGGTATCTATGATTCCAATGGGTTCATTCCAATCTCCAACCCATTACATATCGATTTCGACAGAAAGGTTATGGAAATAGCTCCCAACAACAATCCGATTACCTTACGACTTACTCGTAAATTTCCCTTGAAATACCATTTAATTGAGTTCATGAAGGATATGATTGGCTCCAAAATACAAGGGGCCAACAGCGCGGATTTTTCGGATGCAATAGACCTCTATTCCATTGGCTCATCAGACATTTTGGATTTTTCAGTGAAAGCCTTACCTATTTCGACAAAAAAGAAATTTAGGTATGTGAGGTGTATTAGTAATGGTAAACCGCTTAATATTGCAACTTTTGAGGTGTTCTCTTCAGTAAATCAAAACATGAATATTGTCAAAGGGTCGGAACCTTCTATCTTGTCTGAGGAAAAATTAAGAAACGTGGATGTTGGTCTTTATACAAAATTGAATGGTAACCTTTTACCTTCAAGCCAAGATGTAGAGCGGGCCTTGGATGGCAACCTAGAAACATACGTTACAACTTTTTCCATAGGTATCGATTTTGGAAGCCCTCAGCACATTTCACAAGTAAGGTTTGCCCCCAGAAATGCCAACAATGGAATAGTGATTGGGGATAATTACGAGCTTTTATATTACGATAAGAGATGGAAAAGTGGAGGCTCCAAAATTGCAGAGTATAACTTTTTAAAATTTGAGAATGTACCCGAGAATACGATATACTGGTTAAGAAACAAGGACCACGGTAAGGAAGAATTACCCTTTGTTTATAGGGACGGTAAGCAAATATTCGTAAACGAACGTTAGTTTAACAGGTTTCGGAGTTTGTGAATATTTTTTTCATTTTACATGGACTATATGGAGATGTGGATAATTTCCGATTATTGTAATACTCACTTTCTATAAAATTTGAAAAAGCCTTAGCCCCTTGAATCCTGAAAGTTATTTTGCAAAAGGACATTGAAATGACACTTAAGATAGATTGTACCAAAATTAGAATATTAAGATTAGAACATAGTATTAACTTATTGATAGTGCTGTTGTTATTCTCTCTATACGTATTTTTGCCATCGATTGATTTCTTGCCATTTCGACGCTCCCCAGTGACCGGAAAATTTATTATATTCTTACTCGCAACCCTATTAATCGTCTGCTTATTTTTGGGAAAGCTGAAAGTTTCTGATGAATCCTTTTCTATTGGCCGGATAGATATTTCAATTCTTCTACTCGTGGTTTATATAACGTTCAATAGATATTTTTTTCAACCCACTTACGGTTTTTCAATAAGGTTCTACGAATTGCTGGGGTTGCTGGCATTGTATTTTGTGATAAAATCGCTTACACCTAAACATCATTCTTGGCTACTTATTGCGGCCATTATCGGTGCCAATATCCAAATCATTATAGGATGGTTACAATTATACGGCTTGATAGAATCTAACAGTTCGGTTTTAAAGGTAACAGGTGGTTTTTTTAACAGTGGCCCCTACAGTGGTTACTTGGTAGCCGTTTTTCCAATTGGCCTACAGTTCTTAAAGAATGGTAATTTCCTAATTGAAGATGGGAAAAAATATATTAATATACGAAAAGCAATCGTTCACTTTGCTGTTGTTTTAAACATTATTGGGTGTGTGACAATAATTCCTGCATTAAGATCGAGAGCCGCCTTTATTGTTATTTTCTTTACTGTAGGATATATCTATCGCAAGAATATTCAGTCCTTTTTTGAAAAAAACACAAAGAAAAGGGTTGTAAAGGTTTTGTTGGTTTTGGGGGCAATATGTTGCATGATTACTTCCATTATTTTTATATATAATTTTAAAAAAGGGTCAACTGAAGGGAGGTTGTTGATATTGAAAACTACTGTGGAAATGTTGAAAGATAGGCCTGTTATGGGTTTTGGCTATGACAGGTTCCATAGTAACTATATGCTTTATCAGTCAGAATATTTTGAAAAACACAATAACATAAAAATGGCGCTAAGGGCAGGGAATACAGCTTATGCCTTTAACGAACCATTACAGTTTTCCGTAGAAAATGGAATATTAGGATTGTCAATTTTGTTGCTAGTGCTATATTTTTTAATTATTAGAAGAGGGACTTTAAAAGAAAATGAACCATTGTACGAGATGGCAATGGCCGGAATTTTGTCGATAATTATCTTCTCACTATTCTCGTATCCTTCTAAAATTCTGCCTATTAAATTGGTGTTAATCCTTTACGTGGCAATTTTATCTGCAAACCAGGCTAGTTCCTTTTGCAACCGTTTTAAACCCCAAAATAAATCAAAATCAAGATCATTTTACATACTATTGATTAGTCTATCTATCTCTTGCTTACTGTTTTATAAGACACTGAAACTAGCAAAAGCTTATTATGTTTGGAATAATTCCCACGAAAATTATTTGGATAAAGATTTTAATTTGGCAGTTAAGGGTTACAGGTTAATATACCCGTTTTTTGATACCGACGGGAAGTTCCTTACCGACTATGGTCTGGCTTTATATAGTGCAAAGGATACATATGCTGCCATTAATATATTGAGCAAAGCCAAGAATTATTCTAATAATTCCGTAATAGAAAATGTGTTGGGGAATTGCTATAAGGAAATAGAAGATTACAAAAATGCTGAAATATGTTATCAACGTTCCATTAATATGGTTCCAGGAAGTTTTAGGAGCCATTACTTATTGCTTAAAATGTATTCCGACAACAATCAAATGGAAAATGCTGTGAATGTTGCTAATAGAATATTGAATTTAAAGGTTACAGTTCCTTCCGAGACAACGTTTGAAATAATAAATGGAGCAAAAAATTTTCTAAAACTTCAAGGTGTGAACTATGTTGATTGATTCGACAATACCTGTTGTTTATGGTTGCGGCAGGCACAATCAATTAAAAATGAAATCATTATAACTGTAATTATGGAAAAGCGTTTGAATTTACGACTAAAGATAGCTCGCTTTTTTTTTCTTAAGCTATTAAATGTCTTATTTTGGTTTTTTTTGAGTACGATTGTTTTAAGGTTATTTTTTTTTGATGTTTTCCATATACCAAGTTCTTCGATGGAGAACACCTTACAAAAAAACGATTTTATAATTGTTAGCAAGATTTTTTACGGCAGCCCCCTAGCAAAAATCTTAAAAGAGCTGAAATTTAAGCAAAAACCAAAAATAAACGATCTTTTAGTCTTCAGCGTAGGTAAAGAATCAACGATATACGTGAAGAGATGTGTTGGTCTGCCAGGTGACATAATTGAAATAAAAGACACGGATATTTTTATTAATGGGCGATACGCACACCCTCCCCGTACCTCGTGTCATTTTCGAAAGGTTTGGTACCGAAATTTTAATGACTTAAAAGAGTGTATGAATAAGGACTCAAGCAGTATTATACAGAAATATTCCGGTTACGTTATAATCAATCTTGATTTGAACCAGGAAAAATTGCTTATGGGTTGTAAAAGCGTCGATTCGATCGGGGCAATCGAGCCAGACGCCAAACATAATAACTCAATGATTCAATTCCCACCCTATTCGGAAAACAACATGGATAAATTTGTAATTCCCTACAAAGGATTAAAGATTAGCTTTGAGTCAAACAAAATAAAGGATTATCGTGATATTATGGAATGGGAAGAAGGGGGTGAAATTGGAGAAGAATGTTCTTTTTATTATGATAATAAAGAAAGTGAATTTTATATTTTCAAAAACGATTACTATTTTATGATTGGGGACAACAGAAACAAGTCTATTGACTCTAGGTCATTTGGCCCTGTTGCCCAAAAGAATATTATCGGAAAAGTAATATTCAAAATATAAAACAAGCTTTCTCTTCTTTAAGTATTTAGGTCGCTAATGTTTAAAGAGTAAATTTTTTAAAGCATTAATACCTTCCAATAGGATGGTATTTCATTTTAAATAAATTCAAATGACTAACTTAAGTACAAACTCTAGATATCTAGATATTAAAGTGTGCGTTTGGTTAGAAGTTTACTATTCGAAATAAAAATGTCAAGAAAGTTTATCATTCTGCTATTATTGTCGATTTCAACCTCCGTTTTTTCACAAGATAGGTGGTCGCCCGAAAAGATCTATTTGCAGCTTGCCTCCGAAGTGTTCGCTACCGACCAAACTATCTGGTTCAAGGCCATCGTAACCGATGCAATTTCCCACCGTTTCACGGAAATTAGCGGTGTACTTCATGTTGAATTGATTGGTCCAGACGGGAAAATCGTGTCGCGTAAATTGGTCAAGTTGTCCAAAGGGGTAGGGAGGGGGTCTTTTGAACCCGAAAAGGGCTTGCCGGAGGGCCGCTATCTGGTACAGGCCTATACCCAATGGAACAGAAACTTTGGGGATGATTTCATTTATAAGCGCTACGTGGACATTGTAGCTCCTTGGCCCTCAAACAACCCGAAATTAGTGGATTCCCTAAAACTGGAGAAAGTAGGTGACGGGCGGTTCCTTTTGAGCGCTAAGGTTAGGTCAGACGCCATAGAATCGACCGGGGCCAAGCAGGTACAGGTCGCCATAGAAAGAGATAAGGGGAGCGACACCCTGCTTATAAAAAGAAATGG
>NZ_JBLXHU010000056.1:0-8923 GCF_048259285.1 Bizionia sp.
TCCCTTGTATTAGAGGAAGATGTGACTGATCTTGGAGCGGTGACGGTCAATGCAGGATATTATTCTGTAAAGGAGCGAGAGCGCACTGGAAGTATTTCAAGCATCTCTGCTGCTGATATTGAAGAGCAACCCGTTACCAATGTTCTTGCTACTATGCAAGGACGAATGCCGGGAGTGTATATCACACAAGACTCGGGGGTACCTGGTAGTGGTTTTCAAATTCAGATAAGGGGGCAAAATAGCTTGCGATCGGATGGGAATATGCCTTTGTATATTGTGGATGGTGTTCCTTTTACAACCCAGTCTATGGAGAGTTTCTATACCGGAGAGGCAGTACCTGGAATTATTAATCCTTTAAATAATATCGACCCTACGTCCATAGCAAGTATCGAGGTGTTAAAAGATGCCGATGCTACGGCTATTTATGGCTCACGTGGAGCGAATGGGGTGGTATTAATTACAACAAAAAAAGGAGTTGCTGGTAAAACCCGGTTTCAGATAGGATACACCTATGGATTGGGAAGGGTTGCTAATTTCATGGACCTTATGGATACCAATACCTATCTGGAGATGAGACGGGAAGCTTATGCCAATGATGGTATAATAACATATCCTGCCAATGCTTACGATGTAAATGGAACATGGGATCAAAACCGTTATACGGACTGGCAAGAAGTATTAATAGGGGGAACCTCTGATATTATAGATGCGACAGGTTCCGTGTCAGGGGGAAGTGAGCACACTCAATTTTTAGTGAATGGGAATTACCATAAGGAAACCACTGTATATCCAGGAGATTATGCGTATAATAAGTTTGGACTTAATAGTAGTATCAATCACAGTACCCGTGATGAAAAGTTTAAGGTACATTTAACTGCTGGTTATACAATTCAAAATAACAACTTACCGGGGTTGTCATTTATGACAGATATCTACCAATTAGCTCCTAATGCTCCGGCATTGTATCAGGAGGATGGGACTCTGAATTGGGAAAATAGTAGTTGGGAGAATCCATATAGTGTATTTGAAACCTCTTATGAATCAAAAACGAATAGCCTTATATCAAATCTGTTACTTTCTTATGAACCTATTGATGGGTTGGAGTTTAAAACCAGTTTGGGTTATACTAATAATCAGTTTTTTGATCAAATGCTTCGTCCATCTACTGTATATGATCCAGCATATGAAATTACCAGTGAGTTTTCGAATGCCTACAAAAATCAGGTACATTTTAATTCTTGGATTGTCGAACCACAAGTATCTTATAAAAAAGAATTTTCGGCATTTAAAACGCAGTTATTAGTTGGAGGGACATTTCAAAAACAAGTTTCTTCACAATTAGTACATAGTACTAGTGGGTATGCCAGTAACAGCCTATTAGGAAATATGACTGCCGCTTCGTTTATTAATATTGCCACGGATGATCAGACTGAATATAAATACAATGCCATATTTGGACGATTGAATACTTCCCTTTTTAATCGTTATTTTATAAACATAACAGGGAGACGAGATGGATCTTCTCGTTTTGGTCCTGGTCGCCAATTTGCCAATTTTGGTGCAATAGGTATTGCATGGTTGTTTTCAGAGGAATCCTGGTTAGAAAACTTAAATTTTTTAAGTTATGGAAAATTAAGAGCGAGCTATGGGACAACAGGAAATGATCAGATAGGTGATTATCAGTATTTGGATACGTATACCATTAGCGGAAATAGTTACAATGGAATAGCCGTTATGGAACCCTCAAGGCTTTTTAATCCTTCTTTTAGCTGGGAAGAAAACAAAAAGTTAGAGGTAGCCATGGAAACAGGATTTATAAAAGATCGACTCTTTTTAACGGTTGCTTATTTTAAGAACCGTTCTTCGAATCAGTTGGTAGGAATACCACTTCCGGGAACAACAGGTTTTTCTTCTATTCAGGCTAATTTAAATGCTACTATAGAAAATAAAGGATGGGAGTTTACATTACGTTCCGAACAATTTAAAAACGAAGATTTTTCATGGAGTACTACATTTAATCTAAGTGTTAACCGTAACCGACTGGTCTCTTTTCCAGGATTAGAAACCTCCACCTATAGCAATAGCTATGTTATAGGAGAACCTTTAAATATCAGTAAGGTATATCAGTATGAGGGCTTGGACTCTCAAACGGGACTGTATCAATTTAAAGATTTTAACGACGATGATTTATTAACACGTGAAAATGATCGGGAAGCTATCATACGATTTGATCCTGACTTTTTTGGTGGAATCCAAAATAGTATTCGTTATAAAGGATTATCCGTAGACTTTCTTTTTCAATTTGTTAAACAAGATCGTTATACCGGTGAACATTCAATGGGAATGGCTGGAAGAATGGGGAATCAATTAAACCTATTACAGGATCGTTGGAAGCAACCAGGAGACATCGCAACCTTTCAGCCCTATTCTTCAGGGGCTAATTCTGAACTTAGATCAAGGTATTTGAATTATTCCCAAAGTAATGCTGTATTGGATGATGCCTCCTTTATTAGACTTAAGAACATAGCTATTTCTTATCAATTACCGAGGAATATCTTGCATGGGGTTACTTGCAGTATTGTTTTAAAGGGACAAAATCTATTGACTTTTACAGATTATGAGGGATTAGATCCAGAAGCTAATTTCACAAATAGTTTACCACCATTACAAGCACTCACCACAGGGATACAACTCCATTTTTAAATTAATAAAATCATGAAAAAATATATAACAACAGTTTTAAAAAATAAAAAAACAAATGGGAATCTTTGGTTTCGAAGCCTGCTAATATTTGTATGCTGCAGTACATTTTTGCTGTCTTGTTCAGATTTTGTGGAGGTAGAACTTCCTTCATCGCAACTCAATGCTGATGATATCTTTACCGATATTTCTTCTGCTAATGCAGCCATGGCTTCCATATATGCTGAAATGCGTGATGGTAGTATGGTAAGTGATTTAAGTTATCAGATGGGGAATTATGCAGATGAATTGGATTATTACGGTAGTATGGCTTCTGACACCGAGGATTTTAATAAAAATACGGTAATTTCTTCCAATGGTACCATCAAAAGCTGGTGGAATACTGCCTATAATTTAATTTATAGTGCAAACTCAATTCTAGAACGTGTTGAGAATTCAAAACAACTTTCTACAAGTGATTGCAATCAGTTAAAAGGGGAAGCTTTATTTGTAAGAGCATACCTTCATTTTTACTTGGCGCAACTTTATGGAGCAGTTCCTTATGTAACGACCACTAATTATTCAAAGAATGCTAAGGTGGTTAAAATTCCTGTTGATCAGTTGTATTTAAATGTACTGGAGGATTTAAAAGTAGCTGAAGGCTTATTAGGTTTGGAATATGTAAATCCAAATCGTACCCGTCCAAATAGAGGCGTAGTTAAAGCACTTATGGCAAGAATATATTTATATACAGATCAATGGGAGGCTGCTGCTCAGGCAGCTTCGTATTGCATAAACAATACAGGTACATATACATGGAACACAAATTTAAATACCTTGTTTTTAAAAGATAATACTACAACTATTTGGCAATGGTCTCCTGAATTTGAAGGACAAAACACCAATGAAGGGCAAGCTTTTATATTCTTTTCAGTACCTCCGGGAAACGTAGCCTTGAATCCTGAGCTTGTAGCAAGTTTTGAAGCTAATGATTTGAGATTGGATGGTTGGATTAAGGGATTATCGGATGGGGAAACTACTTGGTATTATGCATATAAATATAAAGAGCAAGGTGGGACGGATGTCTCAAGAGAGTATAGTGTCATTTTTCGATTGGCTGAACAATATTTGATAAGGAGCGAAGCACGTGTACAAAACGGCGACATAGAGGGAGGGGTGTCTGACCTAAATAAAATAAGAAATCGCGCAGGACTTTCCGAAGTTGGTGTTACTGATAAAGCTACCTTATTGAAACTTATCTTAGAGGAACGTAGGCATGAATACTTTACAGAATTAGGACATCGCTTTTTTGATTTAAAGCGTACAGAACAGCTGGATACTGTTTTAGGAGTTAAACCAGGTTGGAATACAACAGACAGAATATTACCATTACCAGAGGATGAACTCTTGATAAATCCAAATTTAGAACCGCAAAATAAAGGATATTGATGAGAAGACTAAATATAAAATCGATCAATTTCTTTCATCATAATTGCAACCTTTTATGGGGTTTAGTATGGATAGGACTTCTTTGTGTTATGCCTTTATGTGCACAAAGTAATCGTAAAACCATGACCCCAGAAGATTATGATAAATGGTATCGTTTTAACTCTTTAGGGTTTGCTTCAGAGGGGAAATGGGTATTATTTAAAAAGTCTTATACAGATCAACCAGATTCATTATTTGTAAAAGAAATAATAGGAGATAGGCTTTACGCAATTGAAGATTGCGGTCAGTTAGCTTATGTTGGAAATAAGATAGTTATTGGACATTGTGCGAATGGGAGGTATCAAATACTACATCTGGCATCGGGAAGAATGGAAAAAATGAATGCAGATAAAGTAGAAGTAAGTTTAAATGAGGATTACCTTATGATGTATCATAAACAAAAGAAGGAACTGATTATTAGAAATCTTTCAAATGGTAAAAACGCATTTTTTTTAAATGTTTATGACTATTCCCATAATCCAAAATCCAATGCCATTGCAATTATGAGCCGTGAATCTACAGAGAATCAACTAACCTTGGTATTTTTAAACAAAACGCTTAAAGAGGTTGTCTTATTGGAGAATTCTTCTCGCAAAGTTGTCGAACTCACATGGAATGCAGCGGGAGATGGTGTGGCCTTTTCGATGGCTTCTAGTGAATCAGAAGGAGAATATGAAGATGCAGGGGAGCTATGCTTCTATAAGATAACTAAGGAAAAGATGATGCGTATAGATTTGAATAATTGGGGTGGCTTTTCAAGTGATAAGAAGTTGGTAAGCACATGGGTTTTGCCGCTAAGGATTACCCCAGATGACAATAGGATATTATTTGCTTTTAAACGCAAACAACCTGTCGAAATGAAGGAGCTTCCAGAGGTCTGGAAAGCCGGTGATCCATATATCTATAAAGGAATGACTTATAGGATGCATTGGCAAAATACAGCCAAGTTAGGGATATGGGATGTAAAAACCAATCGTTTTATTAAGGTTACTGATACACTTTATCCTCAGTCGCTTATTAATAAAGATGCATCTTTAGCCTTGCTGTACAATCCGGCAACTTATCAACCTCAATCCATGTCGAAGCCACCTATTGACCTCTATATAGCAGATTTGAAAAAGGAGAGGAAAACATTGTTTTTAAAACGTCAGCTGCATGAAACATCAAAAGTTTCCTTTAGCCCCTCTGGACGTTATATTCAATACTTCAGAGAAAAGGGGTGGTGGCTTTACGATTCTAAAACAGATGTTCATGTTAATTTATGTAAGAAATTTGAAAATACTCAATTAATTGATTATGATGAATTAACTCCGTTATTATGGAGCAAAGATGAAGATGCTTTATTTATGCAGGGAAGTTACGATTTATGGGAAGTTCCTATTGGAAATGGAGAGGTGAAGTCTTTAACGAATGGGAGGAAAAAGGGAGTTCATTATCATGTACTTACCAAGCCTACTGTTTACCAAAAACGACCTCAATCATTATATTTTAATCGACAAACTCAATCGTTGATATTCTCTGTAAAAAAAGGGGATAGTATGGGTTATGCGATATTAAGACCGCAAAAAAAACTACAAGATATAAGTCTTAGTGAAAATTATGTTCGTGATCCATTTCTATCTGAAGATGAACGATACTTTAGTTTTAGAATGGAGCGTAACGACCAGCCCTCTAAATTAATGATTTATGACCTGAGTTCAGATCGTTTACAAACATTGTTTCAGAGCAATCCTCATTATAAGAATTATAAACAAGGGCGCTCCAAAAAGATTTTTTATCGCAATAAGGATGGTGTCTTACTCTCAGGAATTCTTCGTTTTCCGACGGACTATAAGAAGGATTCACTATATCCCATGATTGTACGTGTTTATGAAAAACAGGGATATAAGCGTTTTCAATATGTAAATCCTACCATGTATAATGGCTCAGGATTTAATAGTAAAAATTATGTTAACAATGGTTATTTTGTATTTCTACCAGATATTTCTTATACCATAGGGGAACCTGGCTTTTCAGCAGCAGATTGTATTATATCAGGTACCAAAGCTGCATTGAAGGAAGCTTCTATTGATCCTGATAGAATTGGGTTGATAGGACACTCATATGGAGGGTTTGAAACGTTGTTTACCATAACTCAAACTGATTTTTTTGCTACTGCTATTGCCAGTGCTGGTGTAACCGATATGGTACGGGGGTATTTAGGTCTTCAGGATCGGATTCTACTTAGTTATGATATGTATGAACATTTTCAACACCGCATGGGAGTTTCTTTATTTGAGGATTACCAAGGATATTTGGATAACTCTCCTATATATCATGCCACCAAAATTCATACACCTTTTTTATTGTGGTCGGGTAAAGAGGATTATCATGTGAATTACCATCAGAGTATATCCTTTCATTTGGCCATGAAAAGGCTAGGAAAACCAAACAGTTTACTTTTATACCCTCAAGAAGGGCACGTCCTAGGGCGTCCTGAAAGTCAAAAAGATATTACTATAAAAACCGAGCAATGGTTTGCATATTATTTGAAAGAAGGGATAAAATACGATTGGATGCCGTAAGTGATGAATTAAAGTAAATAGGGTGGCTCTAAAATGAGCCACCCTATTTTTTTTAGAATCTATGGTTGTTCAGGTCTATAAAGTTGAACAGTACATTGATTCCCCTCTTCTAAAAATAGTGGGGTACCATCTTCTTCATAATTGACTGTACAAATATAATCTGTTTCTACAGTTGAACAATCATCTGCTTGTTGACATGATGTTCCTGCGGGATTTAATTTAATATGCCCCTGAACAATTGCTGCGTCTTTAGCCTTTAAACTCATTGCATGTGTTGAAAAGGCTCCGATGGTTGCTAAGGCAAAAATAAAAGCCGGCAACCATTTTCTTGAAATTGTTTTCATATTTTTTGTATTTAAAGTTATGATCTACTCTTTTTTACAGGTTTTCGATCTTACCCCTGTCATCGCGATATATTTGTATGTGTATCTTCATGAAGCATATTTTTAAGGTCATATTGGACTAATTTATTCCCGATAAAACCATAAAAAATAGAATCCTTTATGAAAAAATGTCTTAGGGGTTTCCCTTGTTCTTTATAGATGTAAAAACTGGTTTGATAATTTCCATTTAAGATGTTGTATACATCTATTGTTTGAGTTTGCTTCCATGTCTTTTCTGCCTCATATCTTCCTTTGATTTGAGAACGTATATATAAAAAGCCATTATAAGTATAGCTTGCAGGATTAACCATCATGGAGGCAATCAATTTTAGTTGTTGAGGATTCGATGTAGAGTCTATAATTAAGTTGGGCTTAGAAATGGTGTCAATTGTATGAGCTGTTATAATGTTGTTAAGTTTCTCACTCATTACCAAAAATTTATTTTTATAGAAATAAGTATAGGATACGTGATTGGTAAGACCATCGTATGTAATACTACCATCGGCATTAAATATTTCGTCAGACTCATTATTCAAAAGGTGCGGTACAATTTGATAGGGTAGTGAATCCTTTATATAGAGGTAGCCAAGGTCACTTTTCTGGGATTGAGGATTCAAGGTTTTAAATAGTAATGTGTTATCATTAGTTAGTTGGTAATTTGAAAAGTTGATATTACCTTGGTATTGCGAGTCTACTTCCCAATTCGTTGTAGTTCCTTTTAATATCATAGAAATTTGACCATCTATTAAAAAGAAATAAGGAGGCTGGACTCTGACTTGAGCTGCAATGGATGGTAAATTATTATTACTGATTTGAATCTTAATGGTTTTCACAGTAGCTGTTTGTAGGTTTATTCGTTTTACAATGAGTGGACTACTATAATTTCCCAGATAAATATGTTGCTTACTTGAACCAGCAAAATAAAAAGCATCTCCGTTTAAATTTATATTAGCAATCTTTGGAATATTATATGAGTATCGACGAATAAAAGGATTTTCTTCGTATATAATTCGCTCTGAGGTTAGAAATAACATGGTGACCGTACCAACACTTAGAAGTGAGATTACGGAAGCTATTACATAAAAAGCATACTTGTTCTTACTTTTAGAATCTCTTTTTTTGTGAAAATGAATGGCTAAAAGAGCAAATAAGGTAAATACTATATTAAAAATAAGGTGCGCCTTCCATCCCATTTTTTCCAGCACACCACCACAGGAACAGGGGATATTAGAAGCGTGGTTTAAAATGATATAAATATAGGTGCTAAACATGACCATTAAGGCTAATGATGCCAACAGACCTATATAACGTGTGTTTTTATATAGAAGTAGAAGAGCCGTTAAAATTTCAGATATAGGAACAATCCACACTAGCCAACCGGCATAGGCACTCAGCATCGGTGCTTGTCCAATTTGAATACGGAAATTTTCAAAATCCAACAGTTTAGTGAGTGCTGCATATACAAAAAGGAGTATAAACAGATAACTGATGATCTCCGTAATTAAACCTGTATGTTTTTGATACCATTTCATATCATTTGTATTTATTTGGTATTAAATGCTATAAATCTGCGCACTAATGGCTCTGCCAAATAAAAGTAAATGATTATAAAAGTGGACTTTGGTGGGTTTACCTTATTTTTTTACGGTATTTCCGCATTTAACATTTTGTTTAAAGGGAAAACTAGTCTTTTTAGATAAAACCTTCTTCTTTAGCCCTTTTAATAAGCTCTGAGCTTTTTTCTACACCAAAGAGATCCTTAAGACGTCGTTTCCTCTTTTCTAAAGCAGATAAGGATAGTGTCATTTT
>NZ_JBLXHU010000057.1:0-8865 GCF_048259285.1 Bizionia sp.
GAAATTTAACCTCTTTTATTAAAAGAAAAACAACTAATTATTAACAAACTCTTCTATTATGAGTAAACTTTTTCTACAAAAACTATTGTTTTTAACTTGTATCCTTTGCTCACAAATGATACTTGCACAAGTTACTGTTTCTGGTGCTGTATACGACTCGCAAGGGGTGCCCTTACCAGGAGCAAATATTATAGTAAAAGGTACCAGTGTTGGAACCCAAACAGATTTTAATGGTAGCTATTCTATAGAAACCGAAGAAGAGGCTGTGCTTATATATAGCTTCATTGGTTTTAGACAACAAGAAATAGTGCTAAAAGGCAGAACCAAAATTGATATCACTCTTGTTGAAGATGCGACCTCCTTAGATGAAGTTATTGTAACAGGATACGGATCTCAGTCGAAAAGAGAGGTTACTGGTGCTGTTACCACCATTGAGACCAAAGACTTACTAGCTGTACCCGCAACAACATTTGCACAACAGTTACAAGGAAGGGCTTCTGGAATTTCTATAGTAAATGATGCTACCCCTGGAGGAGAAGCCACTGTTAGGATACGTGGCTTTGGTACTATAGGAAACAATGATCCTTTATATATAATTGATGGAGTTCCATCAAAATCTCAATCAAATTTAAATCCGAATGACATAGAGACTCTGCAGGTTTTAAAAGACGCTTCTGCAGCTTCTATTTATGGATCTAGAGCTGCTAATGGCGTAATCATCATTACTACTAAGAAAGGTAAAATAGGGAAACCTCAGATTAGTTATTCAACTTTTTATGGCTTACAGTCTGTATCAGAAGACGTGGATGCCTTAAATGCTAAAGAATTAGGTAAATATTTATACTTAGCCGATTTATATGCAGGTAAAACACCATCACATGGACAATATAAATTTGGAACTAATGGAGAGGTTACCATTCCAGATTATGTTTTTCCAAGTGGGACTTTTGAAGGTACTCCAGGAGTAAATCCAAATTTATATGCATTAGAACCCGGAAACATATACCCTATAACCCGAGCTGCCGATACTTACTGGTGGGATGAAGTTACTACAAGAGCTGCACCAACTCTAAGTCATCAAATAAGCGCATCTGGAGCAACTGAAAATTCCCGTTATGCCATGAGTCTCGGATACGTATCTCAGGAAGCAGCAGTAAAATTTGTCTCATACGATCGAATTTCTCTTAGAGCAAATACAGAATTTAGAGCTTTAGATCAAAAGTTAAAAATTGGAGAAAATTTCACCGTCTCTTTTGATAACAGAAAAGGAGGGTTTGGGAATAACGAGGAGCAAAATGCTGTTTCTAGTTCTTATAAACAACACCCCCTATTACCTGTTTATGATATTATGGGCAATTTTGCAGGAAGCAGAGGAGCTAATTTAGGTAACAACTTCAACCCATATGCTGTTCTTAGTAGAGCCCAAGATAATAGAAGATATAGATTGCGAGCCTTCGGGAATGTTTTCGCTTCTTATGACATTTTAGAAAACTTAGAATTCAAAACTAGTTTAGGAGTAGATTTTACTAATTCTAGGATAAAAGAATTAGGAAGACCACAACCTGAGTATGTTGAAGGTAATTTTATTAATAGCTCAACCGCTAGGAATAGTTATGAATACCAATGGATATGGAATAATATTTTAACATATAGTGCTACCATAAAAGACAAACATAAAATAGATGCATACGTAGGTACCGAAGCTATAGGTGCTTTTGGTGAAGAATTTGGAGCTAGAAGAGAACGTTTTGCTTTTGAAACCACCGATGTATTAAGTTATTTAAATCTAGGAGATGCTACTACTGCTACTAATTATGGATTTGTTTTTAATGATTATAGTTTATTCTCTCTTTTTGGGAAATTTAATTATGCTTATGATCAAAAATACTTAGTACAAGTAATCTTACGAAATGATTCTTCTTCCCGATTCCAATCCGCTTCTAGAAGCGCCTTCTTCCCTGCCTTCAGTATAGGATGGCGTATTTCTGATGAAAAATTCTTTAAAAATGCCCTGCCGTTCATAGATGATATGAAATTACGATACGGGTGGGGTCAAACAGGAAATCAAGAAATAGGAGACTACAATGCATACACTACCTATAGATCCGATATTTTACATGCTGGGTATCCTATTGATGGAAGCACTACAAGTCCTACTATAGGATTTGATATTCAAGCTTTTGGAAACCCAAATGCTAAATGGGAAACTACAACTTCCAACAACTATGGAGTTGATGTTTCTATGCTTAATAACAGACTTACATTTAATTTAGACATTTGGAATAGAGTTACTTCGGATATGCTATTTCAAACCCCAATTACCTATACCGCTGGAGATGCATTAGCACCTTACTTTAATGTAGGGAAAATGACCAATGAAGGCTATGATATTAGTCTTGGTTACGGAGATACCAAAGGGGATTTCGGCTTTAATGTTACAGGAAACTTTTCAAGATATACCAATGAAGTAAATCAATTAGATGAAAGTGAAGATACTCGATTCTTAGGAAACACATCTAGAGTTGCTGCTGTTACATTAACCCAAGCAGGAGTCCCCGTATCCTCTTTTTATGGATACCAAGTCTTAGGTATATTTCAATCGCAACAAGAAGCCGATGCTTGGGCTCCTTATGGCTCATATAACTCGGTGGGTAAATTTAAATATGCTGATGTTAATAATGACGGAATCATTAATGATAGTGATAGAACTATTATTGGAAGCCCCCATCCAGAGTTTACCTACGGAATCAATATAGATTTGTCATATAAAAACTTAACCCTAAATATTTTCGCAAACGGGAGTCAAGGAAATGATATATATAACTACATACGCTATTTTGCCGATTTTAATACATTTCAAGGAAATAGATCTTCTAGAGCTTTAAACGATGCTTGGCAACCTTCAAACCCTAGCGCTCCTAAATCACAATGGGTAGCTGCTAATCCTAATGCTACTGTACCAATTATGGATGCTAATGACCAGACAAGTAGCCAACCTTCTTCTTATTTTATTGAAGACGGAAGTTATTTTAGACTCAAAAGTGTTCAATTGTCTTATAATTTCCCAAAATCTGTTTTAAAATCTATTTCTGGATTACAACTATACCTTCAAGCGCAGAATATATACACGTTTACAAAATATTCAGGACTTAATCCAGAAGTACAAGTTGGTACAGAAGACGATGCTACATTAGGGTTTGATGGAGGATATATGCCCGTATCGAGAACATTTATTTTAGGCCTAAACGTAAATTTATAATATCATGAAAAGAAATAAAACTCATATATTCATTATCACAATATTCTTTGTTATAATAACAGTGTTTATTGGCTGTAACGACGAATTTTTAACCCACGAACCTCAAGGGCAGTTTAGCGATTCTAGTATCTCTAATGCAGATGGGGTTGAAGGAATTCTCCTAAGTGCATACAAAATGCTCAACGGACTTGGCCTTGATGGTCAATCTGCATGGAACAACGATGTACAGAGCTGGGTATTTGGTGGGATTCCATCAGACGATGCTCTTAAAGGAACCGATGCAGGAGATCAACCTGAACAATCATTTTTGGAAACCTATAATTTCCAAACCTTCAACGGCCATATTACTAATAAATGGCGAGGTTTATATAAAGGAGTAGCACGTACAAATGATGCTATCAATAGCGTAATGAATCTTGAGAATAGTGAAATAAGCGAAGAGAGAAAAGAGCAAATTATTGCTGAAGCTCGTTTTTTACGTGGTTTCTTCCATTTTGAAGCTAGAAAGATGTGGCGAATGCCTCCATATATAGATGAAACTAATTTTGATAGAAATAATATTGAAAGTACAAAAGTGCCAAATGATAAAGAAATTTGGCCAATGATTGAAGCCGATTTTGAAGCAGCTGCTGCCATTTTACCAGAAACCCAAGGAGAAGTGGGAAGACCTACAAAGTGGGCTGCTAAAGCTTTTCTAGCTAAAGCTAAAATGTATCAAGGTTGGGATGAACAAGGAAATCCAAACACTGCAAAACTTCAAGAAGCTAAGGATATTTTAAATGATATTGTTGAATTACAAAGGTATTCCCTAGCACAAACATTTGAAGAGAATTTTTTGGTAGCTACACGTAATAATCAAGAATCTATTTTTGAAATACAATATGCAATAAGCAGCTCTAATGATCAGGCTTCAAATCAAGGAGTTGGTCTAGCCCATCCTTATACTGATCCGTGGGGATGTTGTGGGTTTTACCAAGCTTCCCAAAACTTGGTTAATTCATTTAAAACTGAAAATGGACTTCCTATGCTAGAGAACTTTAATAATGAAGATGTAAGTTTTGAAATCACTACAGATAGCCTATCAGCATATATTAAACCTCTTGATCCTAGAATTGATCATACATTAGGGCGACCAGGAATTCTATTCAAAGACTTTAAATTACACCAACTTGATTTTATAAGAGATGTTTCTTATGCAGGTCCATATTCTTCCAAAAAACATGTAGCAGAGCCTGAAGCTTTTGGTATAGGAGGCTGGGCAAACCTATCTGCTAATAACTATAGAATTATGCGTTATGGAATGATTTTATTATGGCTGGCTGAATGCGAAGTGGAGATTGGAAGTTTAGATCGAGCTGAAACATTGGTGAATAAAATCCGTGAAAGATCGGCTAATCCAAATGGTTTTGTTCCAAAAGCAATTCAAGGAAAAGATAGAAACGACTTTAGTATCGTTGAAGGAGAAGCTGCAGCTAATTATGATATTAAACCTTACCCAACGGGAACATTTTCTAACAAAGGGAAAGATTTTGCTAGAAATGCTGTTCGCTTTGAAAGTCGACTAGAATTTGCAATGGAAGGACATCGATTTTTTGATCTACAGCGATGGGGTATATCTGCTAAAGTGCTTAACTCATACTTACAAAGTGAAAGCAAATACAGAACTTATTTAGAAGGGATATCATTTACTCCTAATAAAAATGAATTTTACCCTATTCCTATTCAGGCAATAGATAGATCATATAAAGAAGGGCAACCAACTTTAACACAGGATCCTGCTTATTAAACTTACCATACAACTACTAATACACACCATCTTGAAGGCATTCAAGGTGGTGTTTTAATAAATAATTTTCAGAATAATTCCAATCTACATTTTTACAAATCTAAATTTTATGAAAATTAAATTCGTAATCATATCAATTATTACGGTAATATTAATATCATCTTGTAAAAAAGAAAACTCAACACTATTCTCTCTTATACCTTCCAATGAAACCGGAATAGATTTTAACAATATCATAAAAGAGACAGATAGCTTTAATATTCTTACTGAAGAATATATTTTTAATGGCGGAGGTGTTGCCATTGCCGATTTTAACAATGATTCCTTCCCTGATATTTTCTTTTCAGGAAATCAAGTAGCTAACAAACTATACTTAAATATAGGGAATTTTAAATTTAAAGATGCATCAAAAACATCTGGTATTGAAGGTACAAACCGCTGGAGTACTGGGGTTACAACTGTAGATATTAATAATGACGGACTCATTGACATATATGTCTGTGCTGCTATTGACAAAAATTCCAATAAAAGACGAAATCAGCTTTTTATTAATCAGGGACTTGATAAAAATAATGTCCCCATATTTAAAGACATGGCAAAAGCATATGGTATTGATTCAAAAGATAATAGTATGGGAGCTATTTTTTTTGATTATGACAAAGATGGTTATCTAGATCTATATGTGCTTAACAATGAACAAAATAACTTTACCCCAACAAGTTACAGAAAAAAAATAACCGATGGAACTGCCATAAGCAATGATAAACTATATAGAAACAACCAAAATAATACTTTTACCGACGTAACAAAAGAAGCGGGCATTCTCATTGAGGGATTTGGATTAGGAATTGGTGTTGCCGACATCAATAAAGATTCATGGCCAGATATATATGTAACCAATGATTATATTACTAATGATATTCTATATATAAACAATCAAGATGGAACATTCAGTAATCAAATAGAAAAATATATAGGTCATCAAAGCAAATTCTCTATGGGTTGTGATATTGCAGATTATGATAATGATGGTAACCTTGACATTGTAACACTTGATATGCTAGGCGATAGTAATTATAGAATGAAAACTACTATTGGTGATAAAAATTACATTGTAAATATTCTTGATAAACGTTGGAATTATGAACCTCAACACATCAGAAACATGATTCATAAAGGTAATGGGAGTAATTTACCTTTTAGTGAAATTGGACTTATGGCCACTATGTTTAAAACCGATTGGAGTTGGTCACCTTTATTTATGGATGCAAATAACAATGGTTACAAGGATTTATTTATAACTAATGGTTTTCCTAGAGACATTACCGATAAAGATTTTGCTGATTTTAGGCTACACGCTAGTCCTTTTTATAGTACTAAACAAATTCTCGATTCTATCCCAGTAATTAAAGTTCCTAATTACAGTTTTATAAATAATGGAGATTGGACATTTAAAGACAGTAGTAAGGAATGGGGTATTAACCAAAAATCCTTTTCAAATGGTGCTGCTTATGCAGACCTTGACAATGATGGTGATCTAGATTACGTGGTAAACAATATTAACGACAAAGCTTTTCTTTTCAGAAATACATTTAATAAATCAAGAAATCATAACTTCCTTAAAGTTAAATTAGAAGGATCTATTACCAACCGTTTAGGAATTGGAGCCAAAATTGTTTTAAGGCAATTAGATAATAGTTTTCAATACTATGAACATTTTTTAACTCGTGGATATATGTCGTCCATGGATCATATTATTCATTTTGGTCTTGGGGAAAATAAAAATTTAAAAGCCATAGAAATATACTGGCCTGATGGTGCCTACCAGAAAAAAAATATGATTTTAAGCAATACTACATTAACATTTAAACATAACGAAGCCTCTATACCTGACAAAAAGCAACTATCATTTCCCTTAGTTCCTAAAGATGAACAAAATCCTCAGTTTATCGAGGTTAGTAAAAAATTAGGTATAAATTATACTCATGAAGAACAGGACGTAATTGACTTTAATATACAGTATACGCTCCCTCATAAATTATCACAAAATGGACCATGTTTAGCTGGTGGCGATTTAAACGGTGATGGACTTCAAGATTTTATTATCGGGAGTGCTGCGAACTACTCCCCTACTATATATTTTCAAACAGAGAAAGGAACTTTTAATAAAGAAATATTGTATAATGATCAATCATTAACCAAATATGAAGAGACAGCTATTGAAGTTTTTGATATTGATAATGATGAGGATATGGATATCTATTTGGCTACTGGCAGCTATGAATTTTATGGGAGAAAAAACCTATATAAAGATATCATATTGATAAATAATGGTCGTGGAAAATTTATTGTAGACACAACAAGATTATCCTCTACTACAATCAATACCGCAGTTGCAAAAGCTATAGACTTTAATAAGGATGGTTATACTGATCTTTTTATTGGTGGAAGTACAAAACCAGGAGCTTATCCTCTTCCTGAAAATAGTTTTTTATTAATGAACAAAAATGGCATTCTAACAGATGTTACAAAAGAATACGCTCCTGAACTTCAAAACATAGGAATTATAACCGATGCTACATGGACAGATATTAACCATGATAATCTTGAAGATTTAGTGGTGGTAGGAGAATATATGCCAATTACTATTTTCGAGAATACATCAAAAGGCTTCCAGAAAATAGAAAACACAGGATTAGCAGATTATTTAGGATGGTGGAAATGCATCATGCCTTGTGATATGGACTTAGATGGCGATACCGATTTTATTGTTGGAAATATTGGAGAGAACAATTTTTTTCATCCTACAAAAACATATCCTTTAACCCTTATTGCAAAAGACTTTGACAATAATGGTAGTATTGAACCTTTATTATTTAGCTATTTTAAAAACAATCAAGGTGAATTAGAACAATACCCTGTTAGCTTTTGGGGTGATCTTACCAAATTAAGCCCAATTTTTAGAAAAAAATTCAAGCTTTATAAGGAATATGGACAAGCCAACTTTCAAACCATGTTCAAACCAGAAGAACTTGATAATATCATATCGCTACAAGTTAACTATGATAAAAGTTGTTATATAGAAAACAAAGGAAATTTCAACTTTACCATACACCCACTACCCAAACAAGCCCAAATAGCTCCAATAAACAAAATAATAGAAGCTTCAAATCCTCAAAATATATTACTAATAGGTAATGATTACGGCAATGAAACTTTTGTAGGAAAATATGATGCTTTTATAGGGTTAAACTTAGTTTTTAATCCTAACAATACATCATTATTTTCCAGTATAGATCCTTTAAAGAGCGGTTTTATTGTTCCAAATGACGCCAAAGATATTCTGAAAATTAAAAGTGCTATAGACAACACCTATATATATGTTGTTTCCCAAAACAGAAATAAAATATTGGTTTTCAAAAAAAATAAACCGTATACAAGAGATTATGACTAGCAATAATCCCCTCAAATACTGAGGCTACTATTTGAGATCCTTTCTGAAGTATGTTATCGATAGTTAAATCAATAGGTTTGAACATTTTCAGCTCTTTAAAACTATTTTTATCTAAAAAAAGGCTAATATAATTTGTATAACAACTACTTAAACGAATGTTACAAACCTTTTTCTAGAAACAACACATTCTGTTAAATTTCTCTCTCATTTTATATTTAATCCCATTTCATTTTCTGTAATCTTACAGCATTCAAAATTGCTAACAATGCTACCCCAACATCGGCAAATACTGCTTCCCACATTGTTGCCAATCCACCAGCTCCTAATATTAATACTATCACTTTTACTCCAAAAGCCAACCCGATA
>NZ_JBLXHU010000058.1:0-8795 GCF_048259285.1 Bizionia sp.
AGTTCAAGAAATTGGACAAACTGACCGAACACCAAATGACAGATATCATTAAAGACCAAAATCTAATTGAAATATTAGAGATGATTGAAGATGAAGAAAAGTCAGAAGGGAAGCAATAAAGCAAAAGAAATATTAGAGCTTATTGGTTTTGATGAAATCACCGAACTTCCTATAAAGGATTTACTGGCTGGTTTTGATATTATCTATATCGAGGAAGTACTAAATGGTTCAGATGGTATAATCATTAGAGGCAAATCAAAAACTATTATTAAGGTAGATGCAAACATTTCTACACTTCAACGCAAACGATTTGTAGCTGCACACGAGTTAGGTCATTTTTTTCTACACGATAAATTAGAATTCCATTTAGACGATGAGAAAACATTAAGCTGGAACAGGTTAGAGGAAGTTCACAAAAGAGGAAAACAAGAAATAGAAGCAAATGATTTTGCAGGCGAGCTTTTAATGCCGGAAAAAGCTTTCAAAGACTTTGTTTCGGGTAAGTCATTCGAGCCTGATTTAATCAAGGAAATAAGTGAGCGGTTTAATACCAGTTTAACATCTGTCATTTTCAGAATGTTAACCCTAAACATTGCACCATTTTTTGTGGTTTTTATAATAGATGGTATTGTTCGTTATTGGCGAAAGACAGAGGATTTTAAGTGTTATACAAACGATATTACCAAAATACCACCACCTCAATTTTCTGTAGCGAAGGAATATATTGATGAAAACTACGATTTCATATATTCAGGTTCAGAAAAAGCTCAATCGATTGACAAGTCAACTTGGTTTAAACTAAATGACTGGGAAGACGATGTTGAATTTTATGAGTATTGTATTCCTACCAAGCATTATAAAACCATTATTAGTGTAATCTGGGAAGCTTAAATTCTTGCCCGCCGAGAGAACCTTTTCATTCAAGTTATTTGATTATGTTGTCCCAAAAAAAGCATATATTTGGGACAAATTAAAAATATTGAAGTCTATAAAAGAGAAAATAAGGGACGAAATTCAACTTGGAAAAAAGGGTAAGGTAGTAATGCCATCAGATTTTGAACTAAAGTATGGAGTAGAAAACACCAAGAAATCTTTATTGCGACTTACAAATGAGGGTTTTTTGGAACGTTTGGCACGTGGTATTTACCTATATCCTAAAAGAGACGAATTATTAGGGGTGCTATATCCAGACATAGAAACTATCGCAGAGGAAATAGCACTTCGCGATAATGCCCGTATAATTCCAACCGGAATACAGGCTTTGAACTTACTTGGGCTTTCAACACAAGTTCCGTTGAATGCGGTTTTTTTAACGGACGGTTCGCCACGAACGATTAAGATTGGTAAGCGAAAAATAAAATTCAAAAAAGCCAGCCCGAAAAATTTAGCTGCCAAGGGTAGGTTGAGTGGTCTTGCAATACAGGCTTTAAAAGAGATTGGAAAAGAAAAGGTAACGAAAGAAGAAATTACCAAAATTAAAGAACAGTTAAAAAAGGAAGACCCTGAAAACATATACCAAGATATGAAGCTGGCACCTTCGTGGATAGCTGATATTTTTGGGGATTTACTAATGTACTATTATGAGTGAGTTTTTAAACCTGACCAACGAACAGAAAACAAGAATATTTACACAAGCTGGTGTAAAAGCCAACCTTCCTGCATTTGCAGTAGAAAAAGACTGGTGGGTCACAGAAATGCTTCGCATCGTTTTTTCGTTGCCTTACGCAGAAGCATTTGTGTTTAAAGGTGGCACATCTTTAAGTAAGGGCTATGACCTAATAAATCGATTTTCAGAAGATATTGACTTGGCCATTGACCGTGCTTATTTTGATATGGAAGGGGAATTATCTCGTTCACAGATAAAAAAACTTCGTAAAAAAAGTGCCAAGTTCATTAGTACAGAGCTACTGGCTGATATAGCACAAGCAATTAAAAATAGCAAGCTACCCATTTCTTCAATAGGCGTTGAGCCTTTTGAGGATTCTGATACAGACCCTTTGCGGATTTATGTTATCTATGAACCATTAACAAGACAGAGCGAATATATAGAGCCAAGGGTACTCTTAGAAATCAGTTGCAGGTCACTTCGGGAACCCTGTGAGGACGTTCCTATTCGTTCCATTGTTGATAGAGAGTTTGAGTCCGCAGATTTTGCAAATCCAACTTTTGATGTGAGAACGGTAGAACCACAGCGTACATTCTTAGAGAAGATTTTTCTGTTACACGAAGAATGGCAAAAGGAAAACATAAGGGTTGATAGGCTAAGCCGACACTTATACGATTTAGAAAAGTTGATGGACAGCGGCCACGCAGAGAAAGCCTTAAAAGAGGGTAAACTATTTTATCATATAGCAGAACATCGAAGTACCTTTTCGCCATTAAGAGGAATTGACTATTCCAATCATATACCAAGCTCGATTAATATAGTGCCACCAGATTCGGTAATAGAAGATTATGCAAATGACTATAATGTTATGAAAGAAAGTATGTTTACAGGGGAATCCCTCTCTTGGGATGATATTCTGAAACGTCTTATTGCACTACAAGAAAGAATTAGAGCGTTGGATTGGTGATTTTAAATCAATAATCCATTCATTATAAATTCCAATAATTACCACTTTATTACAATAGTGGTAATTATTGGAATTTTAATTTTACAATCTATTTTAGCACATTTCCCTTCATTCTCTTGGGGATAGCCCCAAGAGAATGAAAAATAATAATTTTAAACAAGTTTTGGAAAATTAAGCAGTTCTAATCGAGGGAAGCTCACACTATAAGTGCAACCATCATAGATTTTTATAATCCTCGATTTTGTTTTACTGTTAATTTCCTTATTGAGTTTACATAGAAAAGCTTCACATATACTTTTGGATTGTTAAAGTATGGAGGATTTCCTTAGCTTTTCTCCTTCATTAACTCCAACTATAAACTGCACCTGATCAATTGAGCGCCAAATATTTTCTCTCAAATAAAAGCCATATCTTAAATTTGCTTGATAATATTGCTCATAAATATTCAGCAATCCATTAGAATCCATATTTATTTTCTTTTATCATGACTACCTTTCTCAAAAGCAATCAAATTAAAGAGTTCCCGCATTCTACTGCGAACACGGTTTCCGTAGCGTTCCTCCAATTCTTCAGCATTTAGGTTGGTGGTGGCGTGGGTTTTAATTTTATGTTTGGTTTGTTGGTAAAGTTCATAACGGGATAACAGCACTTCGCCCATTACGTTCAGATCCTTCCCATAAAACCGTCCTGGGGGTTCAATGCCCAAATCATCAAAACAGAAAAACTTAGTATTCCCGTATTCTTCAATGGTCTTAAAACCAAGGTGATTAAAGCTAAAGGTCACGTTTCTGCAAGGTATTATCTCGTACGGGCGTTGTAGCGGTACTATATGGCGTAATAATTTCATCAAACTGGTTTTTCCACAGCCTACGGGACCTGAAAGTAGAATTCCCTTGTCGATATCAATGCCATAGGTCTTACAATTTTCTTTATCCTTGATAAAATAGGAACAGAGCTTGAGTAGAATATCCTTATCCTCATCATAAATCCTGAATTTTTCCCCGAAAAGTAGTTTGCCCTTGACATTCAAGTAAATCAAGATTTTAGGGAAATCGTATCGCACACTTTTGCCATCAAACTCCCCAAGCGAATATTCCACAGCACCTTCGGTTATTTTAGAGGGGTTGTCCATAATCCTTATTTTTAGTGGTTCGCAGGTTGTCCTGTTTTTGGGATGCTTCTTTTTTGTTTGGTTTGTTTTCCTGTTCAAACGATTCAGTTCTATCCATCCAGTTGATGGCCAATGCTTGCCAATCGCGAATCGCTTTTCCGTCACTCGTTTTCCAATCGTTGGCTTCGTAATGGGCGAAGAATTTTTTTCCTTCATCAGCATCAAACCCATTTTCTTTAAAAAAAATAATAACAGCCTGCCTGCCCTTTGGCTGTTTGGTATTATTTACTTGTTTGGTATTGTTTATAGTAGATACCAATGCTTGTCCATTAAAGGGACGGTGCTGGTACACTACTGGTTCACGAATGGGATGGTACTGTTCCGCAAGTTGTTCCAATATGGGATTGTACTGTCCTGTAACCGGTTCATCACTTGTCCCGATTATGGACATCTTGATTTTACTGCCTTTGTATGGGTTATTGGAGGGAAAATAGGAGAGGTAGCTCCAAACATCCAAATCGGTCACACATCTGTGGTAGGTAGATTTTGAACCTATTTTAGCCACACGCATAAGGTCACGTCGGTTCACGTAAAATTCATCTGCAAAACGGCTGCTGTTCCATTCCTGGAACAATGCCATATACAGGCTGATATGGGTAGGATTTAGGCGGTCGTCAAAAAAGAACTTTTCAAAAGCCGCATTAAGTAGCTTTATATAGTTCATCACCTATAAATTTAGCCCGTGATGGACACGGTTTGCATCCATTACATTTTGAATTTCAGCTGCATCATAGTAGATAATACCACCCACTTTCGTGTAAGGAAGCGTTCCGTTGATACGAAGGTTTTGTAATGTTCCTGGGCTTACCTGGAGCAAGTCCATTACTTCCGAAGATTTAAGATATTTCTTGATGTTTCCGGAAGCTTGTTTAGTGAGAAGTTTTTTGATGTCATCGAGCAATTCCATTTTAAATTCCCGAAGATCGTCTGTAGTAATAATAGCTGTTGGCATAATAGAACGGTTTTAATAGAAAGGGACTATCGTATCGCTGTCAACTAATTTGATAGCCCCTGACCTGATTTAACTTTCGTTCTACAAATTTGAAATGGTTTATTGGGTTTTATTCACAAGTTGCACCCAAGTTGGGTGCAGTTTTAACATATTGATTATTAGTATTGTTTGGTTGATTTTGGTAGCTTGAAAACTGAAAATACCATCTAGAATCCTTTAAGATTTATTACCTAAGCAAACACCCAAGTTGGGTTCAACTTGGGTGTTTGTTCCGGAAAGATTATCGCTGATGTATTAGTCATCTGCTTCCCTGATTTTTTTGATGAGACTTGTTTTCAATAAATCCAAAAATCTAGCGAAATTCTCTTTACGTCCACGTATTTCCAGAAAACTACGATAGTAATTCCCCAAGTCAACATCAAGAATCTTTTCAAAAGCGGTGGCCAAATCTTTGATATCTCCTTTTACTGCTCCAGAGGCTATTAGTGCATAAACAAGTTCGATTAAATCAATTTTATTGGATGTCCAAGTGAGATTGAGGCTTTCCAATAATTTTTCATTATTGGAAATTTTTCTTGTTGATTTTTTCAAGTCATTTAATTCATTAATGTAATGATTCAGCAGTAAATCATATGCTAATATTTTTGCAACGGCATTGTCATGGCTTGTTGAAAATTCAGCATCTGTATAAAAATGAGACGTGTCGGATAGTAGCCCTATGTTATCATTACCACGTAAAAAATAAAACTCATCCAAAAATGTGGCATTCTGTCTGTAGTATTTAATGAACTCGCTGTTGTAGTAGTAATATTCTTGTAGCTTCTTGATTTCAGTGTCCAAGTAGGAACGCTTCGATTTATCTGTGCCTCTTGGCTTTTGCATTAAATACTTGTAAAGTTTGGCATAAAACTTAAGTTGTCCGTAGATAAATGGTTTTTGCTTTTTGAAAAATAATATTTCATTTTCTTTATTGATGAAATTTCTTTTGCGTAGTACAACCCTTAGTTGCTGTAGATATTTTCGAGATATTTTAATGCCCTTTTCAACATTTGAAAATTCATTCAGGCTTTTCTCGTTGACTTCATCGAGAGCTAACTTATATTCATCAAGTATGTGTTGTATTTCATTTGTCACTAAAATCTAGTTTTGTATCAAGCCAACTACATCTTTCTGAGTTTGCACAACTTCAAATCATATCAAAAATATTATAAAAGGATTCCGAATATATTCCTTGTGATATTCCTGTTTAATGTAGAAAAGATATAGAAGAAAAATCTTTAGCTTTTTTTAAAACCTAATATAACTCAGTTCATAAAAAGCCATATTTTTTTATTTCATTTGATAAAAAGTTGTTTTGATGAGTTGTTGTTTTATATGTCAATCTAACATGAATACTTTATGAACATGGAACTATATGTAGCATCCAATTGTCAATTGAAATGGGACCACTCCCATTAATAATAATTACAAGTAACATTGAGAGCAACATAATAAAATATTCAATTCCCTCTCCTTTCTTTTTACCATTCCAGTTCATTGTCCAACCATCGGTTAAATGAAATAAAATAGCACCTGAAAATATTATAAAATTAGAAAGAGCGGCAATCCTTCCGAAAAAGCCTAAGATTAATGCTATGCTCCCTAAAGACTGACCAAGTATAATTAACCATGCTATAATTTTTGGTATTTTCTTTTTTGCAAATAATGCTAACGACTCTTTCATTCCTTTACCGCCACCAAAATCATCAAACCAACCTAAAAGCTTTTGCATACCATATGGGAAGATAATTATGCCTGCTATAATTCTTAAAAAAGTATATACATAATTTTCGTCTGTTTGAAGTAATTCTTGAATCATAATTATTTGATTTATAAATAATAACACACATACTTGTGAGTTGTCATTTAAAGTAATTGAGTTGGAGGAATACCATATTGATTTTTAAAAGCAAAAGAGAAATGAGATAGGTCTTCGAATCCTACTTCTAAATATATTTCAGTTGGTTTCTTCTTTTTTTCAGTTAATTGATAATGTGCTAATTCTAATCGCTTTTTAGTTAGCCATTTTTGAGGCCTTGTATTGAACAACTTCTTAAAATCCCTATTAAAGGTTGACAAGCTACGACCTGTTAAGTAGCCTAGTTTCTCCATTGGCATATTAAACATGAAATTTCTTTCCATGAAATTAATTAAATCGACTTTTCCAGGGTTATCAAAATGTGCCAATACATTATCAACACCTTTATCAATCTCTCTTAATATACTTATAGCCTCTTCTATTTTCAATGTTGCGATGTTTTCTGGAAACTTTCCCTCCAAATCAAAATAGGGCATTACTGAAGCTAAACAACTTTCTAATAAAGGGTGTTTACTAAAGCTGTAAATTTTTTGCTCTAGTGTTGTTTTTTGTCTAACATCAATTTTTTCGTAGAATTTTTTAAGTCGCTCTGTAGATAAGTGCATAACCACTGTTTTGTGAGGTTGACCATTTTTAGGATAATTAATTATAGTGGCCAGTTGATTTCTAGGAATCAAAAAAATATCCCCTGTTTTAAAATAATACGTTTTATCTGCTTGTATGATTTTAGTTTCACCAGAAATGAACCAAATTAACATGTGATCATCAAACATTAAGTCTGATTTAAACAATTTGTCATCATAACTGGAAAGTTTTATTTCTTTTGTTAAGTATTTTGAAATATGTTCCATTTGTTAAAATTATTTATCTTAAATTTTAATTAGTCTTACAACTTGTTAATTCAAAGATAGTTATCTCCGGAGGCATCCCAACACGTCCTGGATAACCAAGGTAACCAAACCCGCGATTCACATACAACTGCTGGTTTTCTTTTTTATATAAACCGGCCCATTGTTTGTATGTTAATTGAGATGGTGAATATGATTTATCGCCAATATTAATGCCAAATTGAGAACCATGTGTATGACCACTAAAAGTTACATCAATATCTTTAAATTTACTGTTAACTTCTTTGTCCCAATGTGTTGGGTCATGACTTAATAAAAACTTTACTGCTGCGTCATCTGTTTGTTTAATTGCTTTTGATAGATTACCATTATTTAAAAAAAGAGATTCATTTGCAGAAATGTTTTCAACCCCAATGACTGCCAATTTTTCACCTCCCAAAGTAATTATTCGATTTTCATCTAACAACAAATCATATCCCATTGATTTATGTGCGCGTTTTATATCTTCAAAATTTTGTGATTTTGCTTGGGCATTCGGAAATTTAAGGTAAACTCCATAGTCGTGATTTCCGAGAGTACTATATACATCCAATGGAGCTTTTATTTGGTTAAAAATATTTACATATTCTTTTTACTTCGCTAGCTCTATCATTTACCAAATCTCCTGTAAAGAAAACCATTTCTGGTTTTTCTTTTAATAACATTTCTACACCCCCTTTAACTGCTGTTTTATTAAAAAAAGATCCTGAATGTATATCAGAAATTTGTGCTATGGTCATACCTTCAAAAGGTTTTGGAAGATCTTTTATTTTAAGACGTATCCGACGTATCCTATAATCATGAGCGCCCGAAAGTATGCCCCAGGTTAAAGCACCTGCAGGAATTGCAGCAGCAAACAAGGCTGTTTTCATTAAAAACTCTGATCTACTTATGGTACTACTACTTTCTTTTATACTCTCTGCTATTTCTTTATTTGGAATTATTTTTTCCTTTGACCAATTGAAAAAACGTAAAACATCATCCATAAAAATAAATAATACAGAAAGTAACTTTGAACAATATGTTATAAATAGCCCAGAAAGAATTAATGTTCGTAGTTTCACACCAAGTATATCTGGGTTAACAAAATTATATGCCCATAAACCCACCAGTATTAGTGTAGTGAATCCCCAAAATACCCATTTTACATTCTCTTGTGTTTGGCTACTACTATTTTGAAGTACCACTTTTATCGCCTGCCAAACATACCAGTCGATAAGCAACAAAACACATGTGAGAATTGGTATTACAATAAATTTACTTGCAGTCATTCCTTGATTATTTATTATTTAAGATAGAAGGGAGTATTTTTAAGTTGTTTTACTCCCTTCTTTAAATATTTATTGTTTAAATA
>NZ_JBLXHU010000059.1:0-8553 GCF_048259285.1 Bizionia sp.
AACACCAAATTAATAAAATATGAATGTTCGTGAGCTAAATCAACGCAAAGTCGTCATTGGTTTATAAATACGTTTACAAATGGCGGCTTTGTTTTTAAAAACATAAATTTTATGGGAGCAACAATTATTACTACCGAAGATCTGTATCAGTTTAAATTGGAACTGTTGGATGCAATCAAACAAGTATTACAGGAACAAAACGGAACGCCTTCTAAAAAGTGGCTCAAATCCAATGAAGTTCGCGAACTGTTGGGAATTTCACCAGGGACACTACAAAATTTACGAATCAATGGGACACTGCCGTATACCAAAATAGGAGGGGTGTTGTATTATGATTACAAGGAAATTATGCAGGTGTTGGAAAACAATAAAATCAGAAACGGATTTTAAGCGTATGGCAGCAGGAGTAAATTACATTAAACAGCTTAATGCTACCTATGAAAAGTTCATTGAAGATAATCGGTTAAACCCGACACATATTAGTTTGTATATGGCTTTATTCCAATTGTGGAATGCCGCTCATTTTATGCGAAGTTTTCATGTAATACGAGGGGAAGTCATGCTACTTTCAAAGATAGGATCCAAGACTACCTATCATCGGTGTATAAAGGAACTAGATTATTGGGGCTATTTACAATACAACCCCTCACATAATCCATTTAAAGGGAGTATGATTTGCATGACCATTTTTGGGACAACCGATAGACAAGTTATGAACCCTAGGCGTACCAATATAGGTACAAGTAATGAACCAGCCGTGGTATCTATTAACAAACCTATTCAAACTTTAGAAAACTATAAAAACATGGGCAAACATAATTTTATCGAAAATTCTAAATTTAAAAAATTGCGTACAAATAAAACCAAGCAGCCTGTTGGCCAATTTTTGGATCACCTAAAGATTAGTACGGATAAAAATTACAACGAGCCATTGTGAGAAAATATCAACCACATATCATAAAGGAGGGAGGTGTTGAATTTCATCTGGGTGAATTTCGTGGGGGACTCGTTTTGTATGATTTTAAAAAAATGCTGATATACCTTGATGCCAAAGGGAAACTTTTATTTGGAAAGAAGTTTAAGATATACAACGAAGATCACCCTATTTTATACAAGCTTTTTGTGTATTATATCCGAGATGAAGCTTCCTGCAAGAAATTGGGAATTGATCTCGGGAAAGGACTTTTACTATCCGGGCCTGTAGGGTGTGGAAAAACCAGCTTAATGAAACTAATGCGCCATTTAGTACCCCATCAAAAGCCGTATGAGCTCATTCCTTCTCGAAATATTGTTTTCGGATTTAACAATATTGGGTATCGAATAATTGAACAATATGGAGATCACCGATTTTATTGTTTTGATGATCTAGGAGTAGAACCTATTGGACGCCATTTTGGAAAGGATTGTAATGTGTTGGGAGAGATCTTGTTATCAAGACATGAATTGTTGATGGGGCATAAGGTAAAAACACATGCCACCACTAATTTAAATGCAAAAGAACTGGAGGCACGGTATGGAAACCGTGTACGCTCTCGAATGCGTGAGCTATTTAATCTGGTAGCTTTTGATAAAAAAAGTAAGGATAAGAGAAAATAACAGTTGGTTATATTTTAAAAAGAAAGCGATTTCTTTTCTAGAGAACCTTTAGAATGCATGAGTTGTTTATTCTCCATAATAAATCTATTTTTTTACTTTTCTTAGAATCGAGTTCGTTATAATTGGAAATTTATTTTGACTTAATTTATTGCAGTTATCTTCTCACTAGGAGGAAAGTAAACAATGATATCGTGGTTAAATTGGAAGGGTTGATTGAAAATTATCTTAAAAATGAAGCAATACATTCGGGGCTGCCTACAGTTAACTTTTTTGCAGAAAAGCTCAATATATCTCCTAATTATCTGAGTGATCTATTGAAAAATAGTACAGGGAAAAATGCGCAAACACATATTCAAGAATGTATAATAGATAGGGCAAAACAACTACTTTCGACCACGTGTTTGAGTGTAAAGGAAATAGCGTACGATTTGGGATTTGAGCATCCGCAATCATTTAGTACGATGTTTAGGAAAAACACACAACAAACACCCTTGCAATACAGAGCATTATTTAATTAAAAATTCACAATCTTAAACAATGATTATGAATAATAGCTAAGCCGGTGCTAACATTAAAGTTTTTAATCCTTACAAAAGGTTTGTCTTTCTCTCGATATGCTTTGTTGTATTTATATGTTTTTAGTCTACATTAATTCCTTGTAATTTACTTCTTTTATGACTTCTGAGGTATCCGAATCAATATGAGAATTAAGGACATCGCTGCTTACGGGGTAGGTATTTAATGGGATGGATTTGAAGATGCTGAATTCTTCTTTTAGGCTTTCTTCAGTTTGGAGTCTTAGCATATAATCTTTGTCTTGTGGATCAATACACATGGGCATACGTTTAGCACCATTGTGTATCTTTTCAAATAAGGGGTCAGCAGTAGTAGTGATTACGGAGCAAGTGAGTTGATTTTTCTGTTTAGTGTAGATGCCAAAAAGAGCGAACATTTCACTATTGGGACGTTCAAAAAAGAAGGGAATCGTTTTGCCATCTTTAGGTTTATGGGGTTCATAGAGCCCATCGATGAGAATTAAACATTTATGCTCTAAGAGCGCTTCATCTTTCCAATTGTAATAGTTTTGAAAAAATTTATCATCCCGGGTGTTTAAAGTACCGCCTGTATATTTTTTCCAGTAGGCTTGGAGTTCTTCTGAATAGTTTGGAGGTGCTATTCCCCAAGTAGCTAATTGAATTTCATCAGGATTCTCCTCTGTAATGACTAAGAGTCGACCATGGGAAAATCCATTTAAATGATAATGAACAGGAATATGTGATTCCTCTACTATTGTTTCCACATCAAAAATAGCTGCAATCTTTTCTGGATTCTTTTGCCTTTGTGAAATATGATAACACATATCTAACAGTTTATCATAAAGTTAAGGTTGATTTGTTAGATATACAAGTGCTGTAATTTAGAATTGTTCATAAATAAAAATGGAAATAATCCAATAAAATGGAATTATTCCTAATTTTGTAAAAAATAATAAAGATGGAACGCACAATTCTTCATTTGGATTTGGATACATTTTTTGTTTCCGTAGAGCGCTTGATTGATAGTCGCTTGCAGGGGCGTCCTCTTTTAGTAGGTGGTATAAGCGATCGTGGTGTTGTAGCTGCCTGTAGTTATGAGACTAGAGCTTATGGAGTACATAGCGGGATGCCCATGAAGATGGCAAAACAGCTGTGTCCAGAAGCTATAGTGATCAAAGGGAATGCTGGTGTCTATACCCAACACTCAGAACTGGTAACCGATATTGTTAAGGAAAGTGTTCCACTTTTTGAGAAGTCGAGTATTGATGAGTTCTATGCCGATTTATCAGGGATGGATAAGTTCTTTGGTTCTTATAAGTTTTCATCAGAATTGCGGAAAAAAGTCATCAAAGAAACTGGACTTCCAATATCGTTTGGGCTATCGGTAAATAAAATTGTGTCAAAAGTAGCCACAGGTGAAGCCAAGCCTAATAATCAATTAAAAATAGATTCAGGGTTTGAACGTCCCTTTTTAGCGCCACTTTCCATTCGGAAGATTCCAATGATAGGGGAAAAGACTTTTTTAACACTTCGAAATTTAGGAATTAAACAGGTGCGAACTTTACAAGAGATGCCCAAAGAAATGTTGTATACGGTACTTGGAAAAAACGGATTAACCATATGGGAACGCTCCTGTGGAGTAGACAACACCCCAGTAATTCCTTTTTCAGAGCGCAAATCCATTTCTACCGAGCGAACCTTTGACCGAGACACCATTGATGTGGCTATGCTTAAAGGTTTGTTAACTGCTATGACAGAAAACTTGGCTTATCAGCTTCGACGTGGTGAAAAACTCACCGCATGTATTGCTGTAAAACTTCGGTATTCTGATTTTCAGACGGTCTCCAAGCAATTGAAGATTCCCTATACGAGTGCTGACCATATCCTAATTGCTAAAGTATTGGAATTATTTCATCAACTATACAATCGAAGACTTTTAGTACGACTCATCGGAGTTCGTTTTAGTCATTTAGTACACGGAAATTATCAAATCCATTTGTTCGAAGACACGGAAGAGATGATCAATTTATACCAAGCTATGGATAATATACGCTTGCGTTATGGTGATAAAAGTGTGATTCGAGCTGCTTCCATGGGTGCTAGAACTATTGGTCGAATGCAGAATCCTTTTAATGGACAACCACCTACGGTATTAGCACATAGAAAACAGTAAAGCAATGTATTTAAATTGTCATTCATATTACAGCTTGCGCTATGGGACTTTTTCAGAAGTAACACTTTTGGAATTAGCGGTAGCCAATCATGTAAAGTACATAGCGCTTACAGATATTAATAATACTTCGGCCTGTTTGAATTTTCTTCGCAAAGCAGAGGAATTTCATATGCATGCAGTCGTTGGGATTGATTTTAGAAATGGGGTTGATCAGCAATTTGTAGGACTTGCAAAAAATAATGAAGGGTTTCAAGAACTGAATACCTTTTTATCAGATTATTTACATCAAGGGGAAAGAACATTTGAGCGCGCTCCTGACTTTTTAAATGCTTTTGTAGTTTATCCTTTTGAAAAAGTATTGGAATGGGAGTTAACGGAATTGAAGCCTTATGAGTATATTGGAATTTCTGTGAAAGACCTTAAGAAGTTACCTTTTTCTAAATACATAAAGTACCAAGATAAGCTGGTTTTTCAACAGCCTGTCTCTTTTAGAACAAAAAAAGACTTTAATGCGCATCGACTTTTAAGAGCCATTGCTAATAATACCTTATTGAGCAAGCTTTCAGTAGCTGAACAAGGCAGTCCTGATGATGTTATGTATCCAATGGATAACGTGTATGCATTGTTTCGGGAGTATCCTTTTATTTTAGAAAACACCGCTTTGCTTTTAAAACAATGTAAGGTTTCTTTTGATTTTTCAAAAGAAAAGCAAAGTCAGAATCAACACACTTATACAGGTAGTAGAGAAAAGGATCAAGAACTCTTAGAAACCTTGTGCCTTGAACAACTTGGTTATCGGTATCCTGATGATTCACATGCTGCATCTAAGCGAATGCAAAAAGAACTAGCATTGATTCATCAAATGGATTTTGTGGCTTATTTTTTAATCAATTACGATATTGTCAGCTATGCTAAAAAACAGGGATATTTTCATGTAGGGCGGGGGAGTGGTGCCAATAGTATTGTGGCTTACCTCTTAGGAATAACCGATGTAGATCCCTTGGAGTTAGATTTATATTTTGAGCGATTCATGAACTTGTTTCGTAGTACCCCTCCTGATTTTGATATTGATTTCTCCTGGCGGGATCGCAATGATGTAACTCGGTATATATTTGAGCGCTATAACCATGTAGCGCTTATGGGAACCTATGTGACTTTTAAATACAAAGGAGTCGTTAGGGAACTTGGAAAAGTGTTTGGACTTCCGAAGGAAGATATCGATCGTTTAAGTAGGGGGGATTTTACTTTAGCAAGTTTGGATCAATGGTCGAAATTAGTGCTTCAATATGGAAGGCTTATTGAAGGAATGCCTAATTATATCAGTGTGCATGCGAGTGGGATTTTGATTAGTGAAAAGCCACTTTCTTATTTTTCGGCCACATTTCTTCCCCCTAAGGGCTACCCTACGGTACAATTTGATATGCATATAGCTGAAGATGTAGGGTTACATAAATACGATATTTTGGGACAAAGAGGACTCGCTAAAATAAAGGAAGCTTTGGCGATTATTCGTTATAACAAGGGGAAAGAATTAGATGTCGAGATTCATGAAGTACAACGCTTTAAAAAGGATGAAAAGATCAATACTATGTTAAGTCATGGGCAATGCATGGGATGCTTTTATGTGGAATCTCCAGCAATGCGGATGTTGATTAGTAAATTAAAAGTGGATACGTATTTAGGACTGGTTGCTGCTAGTTCTATTATACGACCTGGGGTTGCCCAAAGTGGAATGATGCGAGAGTATATCCTTAGGCACCATGATCCAGAACGTATCAAACAAGCACATCCAGTACTCTTATCGATCATGCCAGATACCTATGGGGTGATGGTCTATCAAGAAGATGTAATTAAAGTAGCGCATCATTTTGCAGGACTGTCTTTAGGAGAAGCTGATGTGCTTCGTAGAGGGATGAGTGGTAAATACCGCTCCAGAGAAGAATTCAAAGCAGTAGAACAAAAATTTATTGAGAATTGTCGCCATAAAGGGTATAAGGATGCTTTAACTTTTGAAGTATGGAAACAGATAGAAAGCTTTGCAGGGTATGCCTTTGCCAAAGGGCATTCTGCTTCTTATGCCGTGGAAAGTTATCAAAGTTTGTATTTAAGAGCTTACTATCCTTTGGAATATATGGTAGCAGTACTCAATAATGGGGGTGGGTTTTACCGTCCTGAAATCTATCTCTATGAGGCAGAAATGCTTGGGGGTGTTATTCATTTACCCTGTGTGAATAAAAGCGCTATAGAAACCGTTATTGATGGTAAGGCTATTTATCTTGGATTTATGTTCCTAAAAGATTTTGAAGCGCGTTGTGCGCAACGGCTTCTTAAGGAGCGAGTGCATAATGGTGAATTTTTAAGCTTAGAAGATTTTATGGATCGCGTAACCATAAGCATTGAACAACTGAGTATTTTAATTCGTATTGGAGCATTTAGTTTTACAGGAATTGATAAATACGAACTGCTATGGAAAGCGCATTTTACCTTAGGACATCTCCAACGCTTTGACACCCAATATCCGCTTTTTAAATTGCAACAACGTTCTCATAACGTTCCTGTATTACAAACCACGAGTTTAGAAATGACCTTTGATCAATTGGAATTACTTGGGTTTACCTTAGAACGTCCATTTGAATTATTGTTAGAAATACCAGAAAGCTCTCTAAGTGCTGCTGATATGCCACGGTATTTAAACCGTAAAATTGATATTTATGGGTATTTAGTGACTACGAAATATGCGCGTACCAGCAATCAAAAAGAAATGTTTTTTGCTACTTTTATTGATAGTAATGGACTTGTCTTTGATGTGGTATTATTTCCAGTCATTGCCCAAAAATATAAGTTTAAAGGAATTGGGGTATATCGTATCTATGGTAAAGTGGTCAGTGAGTTTGGATACTTGAGTATCGAGGTAATTAAAATGCGAAAAGAAACCTATGTGCAGGATCCGAGGTTTGTATAAGAATTGTTTTATGATTGTAATTGAATTTGAATTGTTTTAGGGTCGATTGGTTACATACCGCACTAGGATTCTTTGAATATCACGATTGTTTTCATATGGGGTTATAAACTTTAATTGCGTTTGTTTTGGAGTGTTCATTGGACAAAAACCAAAGCCTTTGTAATTCCCATTTTCAATGTATACCAATCCCAGTTCATCTTCTGTTCTCCCTTCTAGCTCGATTAGACTCGTGTAGTCTTGAAGCTTGGTTTTGCTTACAAATTCATTTACACGCTGATTATAACTATCTGGAGCTTCCATGGATAGACAAGCACCAAAGCACATTTTGAGTTGGTATTGAAAACAAGATGATTTTGTTTTATACAACCCATTAATTTTCTGACAAAGTTGATATTTCTCTGTAATGCGAAAAAGCATTTCTTTGGCTTCATTCAGGGTGGAAAACGTAGTAATTACTTTGGACACTGAGGCAATCTTTCCAATAGTTAAGGCTTGATATCCATTCGTATTCGATAGAAACAACCCATATTGATAAATTTTTCGGCGTTGCGAACGGTTGTAAATAGGATGGTGTTTTTTAATAAGGTGTGACTCATAGAGCAATGATATAAGTTCACTTCCCATAAGCTCATAACTCACATAGTCGGTAAAGTGTTGTAGCTTTTGAGATTTGCGATCCTTCCCTGAAAAATGTTGTTTTACACGCTGTTGGATATTGATACTCTTTCCAATGTATATAATAGTTTTTTTAGCATCATAAAAAAAATAAACACCAGCTGCTTTTGGTAAGGATGCTATTTGATCATGTATATCGATTGCAATGCGTATTTCTATGGTTATTTATGAAAAAATTGTGTTTAGTACACTCAAAATCGCCCTTTTTTTCCAATTGTAAAAATACGGCATCCATACATATCAACAAATAGCTTCTCAAAAATCCTATAGTTTAAGTCATTTTATTATCAAATAGTAGTAATTGATTTTAAGCTATATTTTATACACAAATAATTGATTGTAAGTACTTTAAGTGTTTAATAGTTGTACTTTTTTACTAACGAAAACGAATCAAAAATTTAAACCGTTCCGTTATGAAAAAAGCAACTTATTTCACGCTATTATTCCTGCTGATTTCCAATACCATATTGGCGCAGATTGGAGGAATTGAAGATTCAGTCAATGATATTTCAAATACCATTCGAACCATATTTCCCATAATCCTTGGAGTGATATTCTTGGTGGGATTCTTATTCAATGCAGGACATTTCTTCGGAGAGAATGCTGATCTT
>NZ_JBLXHU010000060.1:0-8469 GCF_048259285.1 Bizionia sp.
TCGGTACTGGCTTTCATGATATCGATAAACAGCAACCGATTGTGGTCTACTGCCGCAGCGGCAGCCGCTCAGCCATGGCGATGGACGCACTGAAAAAGCAGGGCTTTAGCAATGTGCACAACGGCGGCGGGTTGAATGAGATGCAGGAAACGCAAATGGAAATGGGGCCGCTGAATTAGGGTGGCTTCCATCTGCGTTTACGTGCGGAATTGTCCGCGCTGATACAAAGGGCTGAGCTCCTTCTACTAGCTCAGCTTTGGACAAAATGCGTTACGAAAAATCGAACATTAGCAATTAATTAATAGCTTTTTGTAAGTCAAATATTGCCAGTTAATACTCATTCGTACAGTACGCACTTTATCTGCTTGTTTTTAATACTGGCCAACTTATTCCATTCCAAGAACTACATACAGCGATCGAGCTATTATCAATTCATTCTAAAGAACTTCAACCAAGTTAATTAAATTAACTAGTTCTCTAAGTAACATTTAAAAAAGGGGCAAAAGGGGCGTTAGCCCCTTCTATTTTACTGCTTCTCTAAGTTTTCTCACCACATTATGATCATGAAAAAACTTAACACAAGCAAATATAAATAGCCCCATTTGGGCTATTTGATAATTTACCGAAGGGAGTCTACCTTGAGGTAAACCAATTATTTGAGTGTAGACATAAAAGGAAGGCAACAATCCGACAAGTATCATTATTAACAAATGCCAAAGAAGGAAGAAGCTATTTATTCCAACTCCTTTTTTTGCCACATCGAAAATAGGAGGTAGTAATATAAGAAATGATTGAAAATATATAACAACAGCAGCCATTGACCAATCTGGTACTGCGAAGACATCGCTATAACTACCGTGACTAACCTTTACCATTATCATTAAGATGAAAGGTGCAACAATCAATAAGAACTGAGTTCTAGATTCTATCATCTGCTACTATCTCATTGTTATCTATATTGTCATCTATCAAGTACTTGCCCACAGAGTCAATGACAGCACCTTTAATGACATAGTTTCCACTGGCATATAAGTACTTAGTATACTTGATATTGATTTGCAATAGGTGCCTTGCATCTATTTGTTGCTTCTTACCAAGTTGATAATCTCTCAGCCACTCGATATTCTTGAATGATGCTTCATAGGTATCACCAGTAATTATACTCTTAAACTTCCACTTACTATTTCCGAATACTTTAATTACCAAAACTCTTACGGTATCTACACCATCAAACTTCAAAACTTTCGGTTTTTCTAAATCCTTTGGTTTAACGCTAGACCTAAAAGCAGGGTTAAATCTAATAACATTATCAGGTATAACTGAGTCATCAGTATCATCAACTACTTCATATAATTGAACAGTTTCATCTTTTTGAACACCTTCTCCCGCTTTGGATACCAATTCTAAAACTCTAGCTAGTACTTGATCATCTAACGTAATCCCATGAACATCAAATAGTTCACTTAGCTCTTTTTCTAGAGTGGATTTTTTCTCATAGAATGTAGGAATGTCATTTACATCCCCAGTATCTATTAATTTAGATAAAAACTGATCACCATTAAACAGCGTATTTACTGTGGTTAAAAAGCTTGAAATCCGTTCACAAAGATGGTCACGAATTGATCCTTCACTTAGACGCTTAAAAGCGAGTTCGTAGTTTGCATCAGGGTCAATACGAGACAAGAGATGATGGTTAAACATTTCCAATGCCTCTGCGTAATAGGCTACTGAATGTAACACCTCTGTTTGTGCGCCAGTGCGACTAGATGAATTATTATATTTCAAAATCAAAGAACGAGTTTTTACTTGCTCATCCTTGTGAAGAGAGTCTTGGAACTGAGAACGAACAAAGTCGAGATCAATTTGAGCGTTGTTTTTGTTAGTAGCCATAGAAACCAATTGCCGTTGTGTTTTTTTTGGAAAATATCATAGATTTCATCTAGGTAGAACTCACGTTGTGTTTTTTATGATTTAAAACATGAAGACTTTAACCCTGCCTTGCCCAATCGGATGCGATACGCTCACAGCTTTGTAGTACCGACCTAACTCCTAATACTGAGTAATCAGTAAATTTCAGTTATCCGATTCAAATGAATCACAAAGTAATTTCAGACCTGTGAACCAGAAACAGTAAGCCGAATATTGTGTTAGATCACAATCGAAAAACCTTTGCTTGCTTTAAGCTAACCGTCCGAAAAGGGAGGTTTTCTTTTATCTTAGCCCCGTCAATGCTATGAGGTTACATGGAATTTCTTCCCATGGTACCACACGGGGATTTACAACGAACACCACTAGGATAATAGATAAATTTTAGTAGGATAAAAACCCATGAACAGGATGTGATTGATTAAAAGGTCTACCAAATAATGAGGCAAAAGCGACTTATAACTCACCTGAAACCACCAAATCAGGGCAAAAAATCAGGACGATTTTTTAGGTTTTTGGCGTAGGGAACGCCTAAAACCGGCCCGGCCAACGTCAAAGAGCCCAAGCGCCTTTCTGGTTACTCTTTGGCAAGACAAAGAGTGACTGGCACGCTTGCACCAAGCCTAAAAGAAATCACAAAAATCCAAGCGTGACATACAACGCCACCAAACCATTAACCCTAGCAACCGGCGCAACAACCGCGACGATATTTTCGCTTTTTGGCGTCGGGAACGCCTAAAACCGGCCTGGCCAGCGCCAAAGAAACCAAGCGTTTTCCTGATTACTCTTTGGGGAAGCAAAGAGTAACTGGCACGATCTCTCGAACAAACAATCACTGTTTATCGCCTTACTCCAGGGTTCCCGAAATTAGCGACAGCAGTAGGCGATCATCAGCATCACTATTATCAACAGTTCTGCGAATCAATTACAGAAAAGTAACACCCCAGAAACGGTAAAAAATAATCCTACCCATTTTAACGCTAGATCACCACGTGAAAATCATGGCCAACTAACCCATGTCTTATCTTCTGATTTATTCTTTCTACTAATTTCGTAGTGCATAACAATCCCTCCCAATCCCATCAGAAAATAAATAAATGCTGACAACAACACCACTAATGAAATTTTATATCTCGCGACTTGAGTTGGATAGTCACCTGGGTCTAAATCATTTGTTAGGTATATTGTTTTTTCTGCTTGATCGATTCTGGAAACAATACCTTTAATTGGTTTAGACTCTCTTTGGCTGCAATCCTGGCATAGTGCAAGGCGAACAACTGAAGAATATTTTTCATCACAAATTTTTTTATGATCAACCTCACCAGGTTCAAATAAACTTTTAGCTTTTTCATTTTCTTTAATATTACTATCAAACTTAAATCTTATATGTTTCACTTTTTTATTAACAGTATTTATCCAAGCTTTGGTATTACCGCGTCGACATGAGTGATATAACGAAGACTTTAATGAATAATTATTTTTAGGTAGACCGCCTTCAAAGAACAAAAAATACTCACCTTCACTACTGTAATAAACATTAAAAACCGTAAGAAAGTCTTTTAACTCAATATTATCAAGATCTTTATTATCACGAATTATTTTGCTAGGTTCTTCCACTCCGAACTTTTCGACATTGTGATTATAAAATGTTTTAAGTTCTTCCTGGATGCTATCTTTCGAATCCTCGTAGTATGCGAGAGCTAGTAAAAACTGTACACATAAAAAAACAAATAGCATTATTGAACCGTTAGTATTATCTTGTTCATAGTTATGGCCATTTATCTTTTCAACATGCATTAATCCTGTACGACGAACACTGAGATCTGTTAGTACTGCTTGATAATGCTTACCATCAATCAAAGGGATTTGGCTATCGATTAGTACATTTCCTATCGTACCAACGCATTTCCAGTCATGCTCTTCATCATAATAAATTTTCCTTTCCTTATAGACACCTTCTATTTTATACCCCTTAGTAATATGGTACAAAAGAAAGATACTACCTAAAATAGAAACAAACACACATAAAGTAAAAAAAATAAGTGTCCCGTTTGAAGGAATAGAAGTAGCAAAAAATAATGACAGGTAAGCTATCAAAGAAAATCCTATAACGAAAAAATCCAATTTGGTTATATTTAATGTTTTCCTCAATGAAAAGACAGGCATTATTTCATCAATAACATCAAAACCATCAATCCTACTCACATAGAAGCAATTTTTATGTACGACACCTTCAATCTCAACTTTTTTATTTTCGAAATCACATAGTAGATCATTATTAAAACTATCGTCATTTAGGAATTCGTAGCCATTTAATTTTCGAGTTGATACGATTTTATATGGTGTATGGACAGTCTCAACTCTCATCCCGTTAACAGACAAATCATACCATCTAGTTTGACTCGATCCACTACCATAATACAATACACCATTAACTTTATAAACTAAGTTGCTCTTGAATTTCTTTTTGTAGATTTTCCTCAATAACATCAATTTATTTTCTGATAAAGAATATGATAGTGTACTTTTAGAATTAATATATTCTCTAATAGTCTTTTCCCTTAACATCTTGGTTGTTGAAACATTAGATAACATTCCTAACACACGGATCAAGAATATAAAAAACACAATCACGCTTATAAAAAAAACCATTTCCAACCCTATAAATCAATAAACGTTAAAAATATAAAACTCAGAGTGAAATTTAAATAAATTTATAGAATTTCTCATAAATTGATATTGTTAACTCTAGAGTAATCATATTAATTAGGCTATTATCGGCAACACACCTTGTCTAATATGAGTGAATGAAAGTAACATAACGTCAGTTCCTAAAAAATTATTAATTGATGCTCCATCATCGATAAACAATAGTTCTAGGCTTTACTTAGTTACCTTAAATAGCAAGGTATACTATGTCTTTCACTGAATTGGAGATATCTACACCTCTAACCCGACAAAGCTGCTTAAAAAATCCCTTCAGGTTCAAATTGATGACAGATCACCTCTCGACCATAACCGTCCATTTCTTCTTGAGTCACGTACATGACGAATGAACCGCACGGCACACTCACTGCTTTGGGATCATCATAGGCAGCATACGTCGAGTAAGTGTGAGTCATCACGTAGTAAATGGAACCTCCCCACACAGTTACACTTAAGGCCAAAAACCACGTAACACTGGATCTATTGCGCCATCTTGCTGGCACCCAATCCCACAACACTTCATCATGAAATGTTTTTCGATATAAGTCATAGTTAGCCCACTGAGAACATAGGCAAGCAGATAATGCCCAAAAAACCACATCAGGAACGACAACACCACTAAAAAATTCAATGTTCAATAAAGCTGCTACCCAAAGCATCGAAAAAGAAAGGATAACAAAACCTTTCAAGTGCATACGCTTATAAAAGTAATATAAAAAACCACCAAAAAACGCGGGAAAATTGGACATCATAGAAAAAGACAGTCGTTCTTTAAAAGGTGATTTTCTATAAATCTCACTTTTTAGAATCATTGAGTGACTAAGTTCATCGGCTCCAAATTTTTTTAACAAATGAAAGCGACGCTTCCACTTATCACTAATATCCAAGTTATCTATCTCGCACATGTTTTTCCCCAAAAAAATTCATCTTTTTTATTATCAATACCAATACTTATATTGAAGTACGTTAGTTGTCCAAACCGCATTGCTCTTAATTACCACATTTGAGTAAATAACCCTACCACAGCATAATATTAAAAATCGTCTGCATGTTAGTAAATATTGAATAAACATTCACCACACTAACAACTTAAAATAAACAAGAATTAAAAATGCAGTCGTCAACCCCGCCCAACCTAAGGCTTTAGTTACAACTTCAGGAGAGCTCTTGTTTAAATGAGGAAACAATATGATTCCAAACGATAACGCTGGCAAAAGACCATAGAGTAGCCCCATATACTTAGACGAGACAGCTGGGAATGGCCCTATCATCAGGTAGACAACAAGATAAATTCCATACAGTCCCACTGCAATACTTGCTTCCTTTAGAGACGTGCCACAACCTTCTACACAAAAGTAAAGCGACGCTAAAACGATCAACACTATTATCTCGATTAGATAGTCCGCCTCAATTTCGCTTTCACCTTAGACTGTCCAAACTCATATACCATCAGTTCGGTTAGCCTGACTACTTTAAAATTCATTGTAGAATCCCCCAAGGTTTCAATGGCGCTTATTCTACCTAATCAATTGGCATTAAAGGATTTACAAACACCAAGCAACGCTACAAATTGCGTACAATGTGATTTTAATCCATCAAAACATCAACTATTGGTGATAATTCCCCTACTAAATAGATCAATCGAATGAGATTTTTTAGAGCTAGCACAGCAATATGATTTTGCCCCTCACTGAGCAAATTTTTGCCCGGCAAAAAACTCAGTTATCATTCAGTGATGATGACAACGCTTTAAAATTCAGGAAACCAATGAAACAGCGCGATAGAATTAGACGTGCAGGAATAGCCTTGCTAACCTTTGCCATCTCGGGTTGACTATCGTTTTAACCAAATTCACTCCAACGGGAATACATCTGGTATACGTGCTGACGAGATAATAAAACTTCCCCAAAGGACATTTAAAACCCAAAAACCATAAGGTTTATATGACCCCAAACAATGTTATCGAAAACTAAAATCCGAATACTGTCCGTTTTAATGCTGACTTTTACCTTAGGTGGTTGGCTGTGGATGTCTACTGGCTTATACGCAGACTATATAGACATTCTAAACCGACGTCCGGAAGTCACACTGTCAATTTTATCTCTATGGGTTCCAGTAGGCTTTTTAGGCACACTGTTATCATTGATGTTTTTGGGAAGCGTAGCCATTTATACCGGCAAACAAGCGCGGTTGGTTATTGACGCTAAATGGATGAAATTGGCGAACAGAGTGTGTATTTATTTCGCATTAGCCGGAATTGCCTTTGCCGCAGGTTGGACCTATCACTCTCTGGACCTGCTCGATCGCTATGGCTACGTTTATAGCTCAGGCCTAACTGAGTTCACCCCTACAGGCATTCATTTAGTCTATGTTCTGGCGAGATAACAAATCCGGCACAATACGTAGAGCTTGGCGGAGATTTTTAAACCACAGCGTGAGATACATATCCATGAAGTTTTTGTTTTTCAAAATACCACTCATCCTGAGAGAATAGTGAATGCTATCAAAAACTAAAATCCGCTTTTGTATCTCGTTGCTATTGTTGTTTTTCTTCCTGATTTGGTTTTATGTCTCCAAAGGAGTTCTAGGTGACTACATCGATCTATTATCTCATGCAACAGTGGTACAAGTTTCCGTCATTACTCTTTGGCTGCCGGTTGGTTTTTTAGGCGTGCTACTTTGTATGCTTTGGATGTCTCCTAAAGCTCTGTGGAAAGGCAAGAAAATCAACCAAATCTACTCACCTAAAGCGATTCAGCGAGCGAATAACATTTCTATTTACTTTGCATTGGCCGGTATTGCCTTTGCCGTAGGTTGGACCTATCACTCTCTGGACCTGCTCGATCGCTATGGCTATGTTTATAGCTCAGCTCTAACTAAGTTCACACCAACAGGAATACATCTGATTTATGTATTGCCGAAATAATAACTCCCTAAATAGATTATTTAACTAGATAAGCCCTTTTTTAATTTCACGTCATTGCTGAAAAACAACTGATTTATTGAATGCCCCTGAATAATTTTATGACTAAGTTAATAAAACCTTGCTTGTGGTCGCATTACAGCTAAATCTCTTATCTTAAGGATTTACCATGATTAAGTTAGTCACTCTTTTCTTCACCCTCTTCTTAATTCAAGGCTGTACATATACCTCTCATCTAGAATCGGGAACATCTGAGCTTTCATCTGTATCCTTCGAGGGAAAGGTTATTCGTGCTTCAGTAAACAATACTACAGACAGCAGTCTGTTAGGAACGAAAATCAGGAATGAACTTATCGTATATATTGATGATCACAGGATTATAGAATCACCTATGTACGATGATTTTTCCGGCAATTTTACGGCGGTATATAAGTCTGATGTTTTCACTATTCAGTGTCAAAAACCTGCATTTTATAAAACTGTTGAATGTCTTGTTCATGCGAACAATACATTTGTTGGCAAATTAATTTTTGAATATGTAATTTAAAATAATCTTTTTATAGTTTAGAGGACAAGGTCTGCTAATTACAGACCTTGTCAAGGTTAGGAAAAATCAGATAAACGCCTAAAACCGGCCCGGCCAACGCCAACGAACCCAGGCGCCTTTCTGGTCACTCTTTGGCGCAAGCAAAGAGTGACTGGCACCCTTGCACCAAGCCTAAAAGAAATCACCCAAGCCAAAGCGTGACATACAACCCCACCAAACCATTAACCCTAGCAACCAGCGCTCAAGCTGCACTCTTCACACCATGAAGCCCCCTCACTATACTGGCAAAAATATCCCGCCCGACCGGTGTCAGAGCATCGGGGAAATCGTAATCCGGGTTGTGGAGTTGCGGGCTTTGCTGGCCGGA
>NZ_JBLXHU010000061.1:0-8389 GCF_048259285.1 Bizionia sp.
TATTGATGAATCCCATTTTCGCCACTTTCAATTTTTGTAATGTCTCCACCAATTCTGTCGTCATAAGTTCCATTTAAACCTATCCAAAAAGTTGTTTTTTCTGAAGGATAATAAAAGAATTTGGGGTTAAAAGACAACGAAGTTGTTTTGGGAAGATTGCTGAAACCATCATCTTCTGGGTCATACACTTTTTGGTAATGACCAGAACCGTATAGAGAAATTCCAAACTTTTCATTGCGTTTGCTGTAAAATACATTCGCTGTACTACCCAACGCTTGTGTTTGGGTTAGCATTATATCCAAAGCAGGTTCTTCCTCAGGTGTTTTTGAAACCATATTTATTAATCCCGCAATAGCTCCACCACCATAAAGTGTAGAAGAACTTCCTTTTATTATCTCAAATTGTTGTAGGTCTAGAGGCGGAATTTGTAAAATACTCAAACCACTTGAAAATCCACCATACAAAGGAAACCCGTCTCTTAGAAGTTGAGTATATCTACCGTCAAGGCCTTGAATTCTAATGTTGGTGTTTCCACTACTTAACGAGGTTTGTTGCATTTGTATTCCGGTACTTTCACGAAGTACCATTGAAATATTGGTTGGATTCATTACTGCTTTTTCGCCCAACTCTTCCACACCTATAAATTCTATTCTCGTGGGTATTTTTTTAACAGTTCGTGTACTTCTTGAAGATTGTATAACGACTTCATCCAATTCATTTCCTCCCGATTCGAGCTTGAAAGAGAACTCTTTTTTTGTGCCAACCTCAATAGTGGTTTCAATGGTTTTAAAACCTACATATGAAATTTTTACGGTTTGGTTTCCATTTGGGATTTCTGTAAATGTGGCAATTCCGTCAAAATCTGTTACTGCTCCTTTCTCTAATTCTTCAAAATATACAGTCGCTCCCAATAATGGCCCATCTGTTTCGGCATCGCTCACAGAAATGGAAATATCACTCGTTTGTGCGAATGATATAATTGATAACATTAAAAATAATGTGTTTAAAAATACTTTTTTCATTTGCTTATTCTGGTTTTTAAGAATATTGCAAATGTATTTAGCATTTACCGCAACTCGATTGCAAAGATTATCTGTTGCAGTTGTCGCACAGGCCTTTCACGACCATATTTGCTTGTTGCAACTTGAAATTTTTTGGAAGTTGAATATTGGGAATAGGAACGTCGAAAAGACAAAACGTTTTGTCGCAGTTAGTACAATAAAAATGATAGTGCAAATCTTTTGGGTCGCAGTTACAGCCTTCCGCACAAACTGCATATTTGGTCATTCCAGAGCCATCTTCAATGCTGTGGATAACTTTGTTTTCCTCAAATGTTTTTAGTGTTCTGAAAATAGAACTTCTATCCGTATAGGGCAGCGCATTTTCAATATCCTTTAATGATTGAGCTTTTTCTAGGCTTAAAAGATGGCGTAGAACAACCGTTCGTACTGCGGTGTTTTTTACTTTTTTTATTTTTAGGATTTCTTCTTCCGTTTGCATTTTCCTAATATATCATTTTTTAGAGTATTGTCTTTTCAGCAACAACTTTTGTTTTCTTGAATCGGCGGACAAGGCACAGTTCCGTAAGAACAATAAACACAACAATCTCCTTCATTTGGTTTTAGAACCGTTTTGCAACTCTCACATTCATAAAAGAATTGACAGGATTCCGTTGGCATTTCTTCTACTTTTTTATGTCCGCAGTTTGGGCAAGTTATTTCAGATGTCAATATAGTTTCCATTATTTTTCTTTTTTGTCGGTCACGTTATAACCTGTAGAATTAATTGCTTTCTCAATTTCCGCTTCATTGGTCTTGGTTTTATCAAATTCAATGATTGCATTTCCACTTTCGTATGATGCTTTTGAGCTCACGATTCCGCTGAGTTTATTTACTTCGTGGTTTACGTGTTCCTCACAACCCGCACAGGTCATTCCACTAATTTTAAATTCAGTTGTTTTAATATCCGATTTATCTACTACGATAATGTGTTTTGCCGTGTCTGGGTAAAAAATTCCTGAATAGTATGGAAATGCCAACATTACTATTGCAAATACAGTTATAATTCCTAAAAAAGTTTTGGACTGTGTGAATTTTGGTTTTTCGTCTGTCTCACATTCACAATCGATTTCCTTTTTAGGCTTTAGCATTTGATACCAGGCAAAACAAAGAACTAAAATTGTAAGCCCGATTAGGTAAGGTCTAAAAGGTTCTATCCAAGAGAATGTTGAAGCAATCCCACTTGTTCCTGCGATAAGAGCCAAAACAGGCGTAATACAGCATAAGGAAGCTGTAATTGCAGTTAGCAAGCCTGCTCCAATTAATTTATTTTCACTTTTCATATTGCTTCTAAAACTTTGTTCTTATCAAGTATAGCGAAAAACGGATTGAGTAGTTTTTCATATTCAGCGGTCAATGAGTAATAAATCGTTTGGGCTTCTCTATCGGTTTCTAATAGATTTCGGTCTTTCATTTTTCTCAAATGCTGGGAAATGGCCGAAATATTCATTCCAAGAATATCACTTAAATCACAAACGCAAAGCCTATCTTCTTCAAAGAGTAGGTATAGTATTTTAAGTCTTACGCTATTCCCAACTAATGAAAGTCCATTCGCCAAATAGTCGAACGATTCGTTTAATTCCGAAACCGTGTCTTTGCAACGATTAATTTGTTCTAAATCGGCTTGTTGTCTTATGCAAGAATTATTGTCCATAAAGCAAAGTTACATTATTTTCTTATTTAAGCAAACACTTAAATAAATATTATTTAATATAGCAATTATTTGATTAATAGAACTGCTAGAAACAAATGGCAGTAGTCTAGTTTCTAAAAGACTTATATAATAAAACTACTTCTGCAATAAATTGTAGTACAATAGCTTTTAAACTTTTTGTCAACTCTAAAAATATATCTTTCATAATAGTATTAGTTTTTAATAGATAATAAAATGGCTAAGGCAATTAATTTGATATTCTTAGAAGCAGAAATATAACTGCTTTCATCCCTATTACTCAAAAAACCCAGTTCCAAAAGAACCGAAGTACAATAGTCAATAGTTTCACGTAGTACTTGAAAATTGGCAAACTTCACACCTCTACTTTTATATCCTATGGCTTTGCAAAGTGCTTTTTCAATTTGATAACCTGTATAAATAGATTCTTTGGAATTATTTGTTCCCTTTTGTGAAGCATAAACTTCTATCCCTCTTGCATCTGGATTATCTGAATGATTACAATGTAGAGAGACAAATAAATCAACTTTTAGAGCTTTGGCCAGCTTGGTTCTATCCGATAGTGAAATGAGTGTATCACTATACCTGGTTAAATAAATATCCAAAGGTTTATCTAAGTCATTATTTAGCTTCAAAATGGCATTTGCAATATCCAATACAATATCCTTTTCTTGGATTTTATTGATGCCTATGGCACCAGTATCTTTTCCACCGTGACCAACGTCAATTATAATTCGTTTTTGAGTACTTGTTTCTTGTCCCAAAACGATACACATTTTTAGAAGCAAAAAGACAAAACTGACGTTTTTGAGCACTTTTTTCATTTTAAGTTTTTAGGTTATCAACAATTTCCCTTCAAAAAGTCATAGAATTTGATGCCAAATAACAGCAATTAAATTCAATTGATTTCAAATAATATTTTTTTCACAAATATTTGATTTTCAGTTATTTATGTACAAATATATGTAAATTTCAGAAAGAGAAAATGAATAAAAAATTTAAACAGTTTTATTATGAAAAAATCAATCTATTTAGCAACTTTTTTATCGTTGCTCTCAACATCACTTTTTGCACAAATTGGTGGCATTGAAGATTCCGTTAATGATGTGGGCGATACCATACGTACCATATTTCCAATTTTACTTGGTGTCATTTTTTTAGTTGGTTTCCTGTTTAATGCAGGACATTTCTTTGGGGAAAACGCAGACCTTAAAAAAGGGATTACTAGAGTACTTGTGTTTGTTTTGATTGCTGGCGCAGTTGTCGGCATCTTCACATACTTAATAGGCATCGTTGTTTAAGATGAAACGTTTCGAGGTCTATAAAAACATTAGGAAACGGGCGGTTATTTTTGGGCTGCCTATTTCCCTGTTTGCGTTAATGATGGTTTCCATTTTGGCTTCGCTGCTCATCATAATCTTCTCTTTCAGCTTCGGGATAATAATTGGCATACTCGTTTTCAATGCTGCCTTGTACGTAGCCTTAACGAGAATAACGCATAACCCACAAATTTTTCAGATGGCTAATGCTTTTCCGAGAATAATAAGTAACAAAAGAAACTCTGGCTTCAACTATGAACAAGATTAATCTTTCAGCATATCAACCTATTGTAGATATTCAAGACAATATCATATTTGCCAACAATGGTAATGTTGTCCTGTGCTATGAAGGTACGTTACCAGAAATTTATTCACTATCCGAAAAAGACTTTGAAGATATACACGGTGCTTGGTTTCAGGCTTTGAAATCATTACCTATTGGTACTGTAGTGCAAAAGCAGGACATATATCTTAAAAAAACATACAATTCAGAAGCACTTCCCAATACAACGTTTTTAGAAAAAGCGACACACGACCATTTCAAAGGACGTGATTATATGGAACATCGTTGCTTTTTGTTCTTTACGCTCACTAAGAATAAAGCGCTGAACAATTCAAAATATGTCAACCCTTTCTGTAAAGTTTCCAAAGGGATTACACAACAATTGGATGACAACGTTAAGAGCTTTGTCGGTTCTGTTAGTGATTCTGTTTCCTTCATAAACAATAGTCGAAAAATGAAATTTGCTTCGCTTAAAGCGAAAGATATTCAGCAGTTAACGAATGGATATTTCAATGGTTTTAATGAAGGGTTTGACACCGATATCATATTAGATAAAAAAAGCGTCAATATTGGCGAAAACCATTTTGATGCCCTGGCTATCAATAGCGAACTGTGCTTTGGCGAAAGTGTACAGAGTAGCAAGACCAATGAGAAATTTACTTCTGACGATTTTGTGTTTCATCAAGGGTTTATTGATGGCTTAGGGCTTACGCTTAATGAAAATCATATTGTCAATCAAATCCTTTATCTGGATGACAAACAGAAGTGGCGCAAGCTACTGGATAAGAAAGTTGAAGAACTTAATAAAAGTTCCAACTTCGGTTCGCAGAATAAAGTAGTCCTCGGTAAAATTCAGCATATCCTTGACCAAATCAACGCTGATGATAATGCACGTATTATTCGAGGTCATTTAAACATCATCTATTGGGACAAGAACCCAGAAAATTTAAGTCGAATCGGTTCAAAAATAAAGACCGAGTTTAAGGAACTAGACATTATTCCTTACTATCCTAGAGGTGAGGAACGAAAGAATTATATCCTAAATAGTTACTGCTGTTTTTCTTCAAACTTTTCAAATAACGATTTATATGTTACCGATTTAAAACACGCTTTATGCCTGTTCATCAATAACACCAATTATAATTCTGATACTACCGGAATCATCTTTAATGATAGGGAACATAATGTGCCTGTTCTTAAAGATGTTTGGGACGAACGCAAGAAGCGCATTAAGGCAAGAAACTTTGCCATTTTTGCACCTACTGGCGAAGGCAAGTCCTTTTTGGCAAATAACATTCTGCGCCAGTATTTTGAAAGTGGTGTCCGCCTGGTCATAATTGACCTTGGTGGATCCTACACCAAATTTGCCAAACTCTATCCCGAAAAATATACTGTGCTTCGCTATGAAAGTGGCAAAAATTTAGGCATCAATCCTTTTTATATAAGTGATAAAAATGACCTAACACCAGAACGTTTGGAAGACTTGTCCGTTTTCTTGTTTGAACTTTTCGCCTCAGATTTAAAAGTTACCAAAGCACAATCGGTTTCGGTTAAAAAGATATTACGCCATTATTACAATAATACTTCAGAAAATCATTCCTTAGATGGTTTCTACAACTTTATAGAGAGGAATCAGAAAGACCTTCTGGACACCTTAAAAATCCATCCCGACTACTTCAATATTACAAGCTTCTTGCACGTAATGTCCGAATATGTCGGCGATGGTCTATACAGCTTCCTTTTTGAAGTAAGTGAAGACCAGACCTATAAAATTGAGGATAAACGATTGATTGTTTTTGAGCTGGATGAAGTAAAGGATAACAAGGAAATCTTGTCCGTTATGTTGAAGTTGATTAAGTCAGCCATCCAAAGAACGATTTGGAAAAACAGAGCTGAAAAAGGCATCATACTTTTCGATGAGTTTGCAAAGCAACTGAAGTTCGAAAACGTACTGGAAAGTGTTGAATTCTACTATCAAGCGATTCGTAAACAGAATGGTGCGATAGGCATTATTCTTCAATCCATAAATCAGCTTCCCAACAATTCAACATCGGCAAGCATACTAGAAAACACACAAGTCATTTATAGCCTAAACAATGAAAAAGGTTATGACGAATTGGTCAAAAGGCTCAATCTATCTAGCCACGATTTAAATCAATTAAAATCCATCAAAAACAATCTTTCTGGACCACGGAAGTATACAGAAATGTTCATCAAAATAGGAAAGGAAAGCAACATTTTTAGGCTTGAAGTTCCTCAAGAAGTGTACGCAGCCTACCTAACCGATGGACAGGAAAACGAGGCCATAATGGCCATTTATGAAAAGACCAATGATATGGAATTGGCTATTAAAGAATTCACATCTAAAACATAATATTATGAAAACAAAAATCAAAACAATCTTGTTCGGGCTATTCTTAATGGTTGCCCTTTTATTGCCTAGCGGTGCGACCGCCCAGGGAATGCCAGTTTATGACAATACCAACTTTGTAAGTTTGGTAAAATCGCTAGTGGAATCAGCAAAACAAACCTCACAACTTATCAAGTCCGTAAAGTTCTTGAAAGATGCAAAAGAAAGTATTGAGAAAGTATCAAGTGTGGTACAGCAACTCAGGGCGGTTCAGGAAATAGCACAGAACAATCAACGCCTTATCAATGTAATGCAAAATGATTTGCAGGATATTTTAAACTCGCCTTACATCAAGCCCGAGGAAGTTACACGGGTTGCAGAATCATTTGATGCCATAGTCCAAAACTCTTTGGACACGGTTGATTTTATGGGCGAAATATTATCTAGCGATAATCTTAAAATGTCTGATGCCGAACGTGCTGAAGTCCTAAAGCAAAAAGAACAGGAATCAAAAGAAATGGTTTCCAATATCAAGACAAAAACTAAGCGCTATCGTGATATCATTTCCTTTAGAAAAATGCAGGATAAAGTGAATAACCGAGAAACAGAATATTAATAATGACCGCAACCATACTTTTAGGGATTGGACTGGAATACGTTGACGCAGTGTTTCAAACCATACAGAACAGCAGTTTCTCGCAATATACTATTGCAGGAATGAAAACGCTTGCCGTTTTGTTCTTTCTGGTCAATATCCTTAAAAAATACAATGAAGGCATTGCGGATAAAGATGGTTATACTTGGGGATTAAGCCCAGGGGAATTGACCAAGAATTTTGCTGTTGTTCTTCTGGTCATATTTTCAACACAGGTCCTGGGCTTTTTCGATAGTATCTTGGTTTCTATTGAAGCGCAATATCGTGGTACAGCACCAGCTTTATTGCCTTTACAAATGCAGGATATTCCTATTGAAGAGGATGTAAGTATCATCGAGGTTGCACAAGCGGCAATGACGCTGTTATACGAAGCCTTGGTCACACCACTTTACGGTTTCAAAATATTCGCATTCATCATAAGCCTTTTTCTTTGGATTCTGGATTTGTTCATCTATCCACTATTTCTTGCTGAACGCTATTTCCTTTTGGGTATAATGCAAGCCTTCTTCCCGCTCGTAATAAGTCTGGCGGTTTTTGAAAAATTCCGTTCGCTTGCTTATACATTTTTCAAATTGTACGCTGCTGTCTATATGTTGGTGCCGGCTTTCTTTTTGGTCAATGTATTTGTAAATGCACTCTATACTGAAATCAATACGAACTTCTGGACAAACCTTTTTGGGACAGATGTTGGCCAGGGCTTTTTTGCGCCTGTGGTTCAGCTTGGTTCAGTTGGTTTCATTGTTTTTCTAAAATTCAAATTATACAAACGTGCCACATCATTTACCCTCAGATTATTTACCAGTTAATTCCAATAACAATGAAAACACCTTATAAAAATATCTATGCAGTCTTAAAATTGAACAGATTTATCGTGTTGGCAGTTGTCATTTTTGCAATGCTATCCAGCACCTTTTCACTATTTATGGTATATAAAACGAATAAAGAAACTCTTAATAGTGCCTTTGCCATTAATACTGATGGAAGTATTATTCCCCTGAAGCTCGTAACCCAAAAAGAAAACTTCAAGGTAGAAGCGTTAGCCCATTTAGACC
>NZ_JBLXHU010000062.1:0-8270 GCF_048259285.1 Bizionia sp.
ATAAATACAAATGATATGAAATGGTATCAAAAACATACAGGTTTAATTACGGAGATCATCAGTTATCTGTTTATACTGCTTTTTGTTTTTGCCGGGGTCACTAAACTTATGGAAGGAGATCTTTTTTTCAATAACTTGAATAACTCCCCTATTTTATCCGGCAAAGAAACAGCTACTATACTTAGTTGGGCAGTACCTATATTGGAAATTGTAGTAGCTATTCTTATTGCGTGGCCTATGACAAGGTTAAAAGGGCTTTATAGCGCTCAAATTCTTATAATAATTTTCACCTTCTATGTATCGGGTATAGTGTTTTTTAGTCCTTATACGCCTTGTTCTTGTGGAGGAATAATAACACTGTTATCCTGGCCTGAACATTTGATTCTTGATGTGGGACTTATCTTACTGTCCATTATTGGTATAAAACTGTACAGAAAAAGGAATAAGCTTTACGCTTCCTCTGTATTTAACTGTTAACGGCAGGCTATCATAAACTGATGTAGTTCCCTTAACCTACTCACTAAGTTAAAATAGTTACCTAGCCCTTTAGGTATCACAATATTTTGTTGCAACAAAAGCAGGGAAGAAACGCCGAAAACCTGATTTTTAGAAGTAGGCATATTATTAATAATTAAAATCTTTTTAATCATGAAAAATTTAAAATTAATGTTACCGATGATGGCCTTTATCATGGCCATTGGAATGTCGTTTGCTTTTAACAACTCTGATTATCTTTTAGCTGAGGAGGTTGTTAAAATTGGAGGTACAACTTATGAGGTCAATGCCAATTGCAATGGAGAAACCTTTAATTGTAGAATTCAACTTACCGATCAGAGTGGTGATCCTATTCCTAATGAAGTATATCAAGTTTATGGACCTGATGCAACTGGGGAATATACTGTCCTTCTGAAATCAGAATCAGAAGAGCCTATTCCAGTGAGTGCTTCCTCTCTGACTCCTGTTGAATAAATAGTATGTTTAAAAACGACCGCCTTATTATCTTCTATTAAGACGGTCGTTACTTTAGTTTCTTTAGAATCATGCAATATCTTTTACTGAAAGATATTATGATCTCGGTTAATACCCATAATTTAAATTTATTAGTAAAGTCCTTATCTAATGAGGTTTTCTCTCACTTTTACTATCTTTCATTACAAATTCATACATGTTTTCTTTAGTGAAATATTTAGCTGCCGTTTCTTGGATATCATCAGGAGTTAATGAGCGTACAAAGTTTTCTCGCTCTTCTTTGTTTATAATTGGCGTGCCGTAACGATAATATTCAAATATCTCATTACTAGTAGGTTTTTGGTTTGGCTTAGCTACAAAATAGGGATATAAATTACTTTTACTAATTTCGTAGAACTCATTTTGATCTATCCCATTTTCTTTTATATCCATAATAATTTCTTGACATTCCTGTCGTAGCCAGTTTAACTCATTTTCTTTGCAAGCCAAATAAATTGCTATTTTAAAAGTTTGTAAGCTTCTGTTAAATTTAGTATATGAATAATTAATACCATAAAGTCCAGCCCTTTTTTCATATCGTAATTGATCCAATCGTGGGCGGATGAACTTGGAAAGAGCTATTAATTTTACCCGCTCTTTCCAATCCCAAAAATCTTCGATATTTTTCATCATATATGACAGTTCATAATTTACACTTCTCATAGCATAAACTGGTTGCATATCTTCTGCATAAAATTCTTTATAAAGGGGAGCTGAAGGCAAAGAGACTTCAGCGTCTTTGTTGCAGATGATATTTTCACTAACCAGTTTATTAGCTCGAACAGGAAGGTTTCCTATATATTTTTGTAATAAAGGCATTATTTGATCTTTACTATAATTGCCGCTAACTATAAAAGTAAAATTGGAAGCATTTCCAAAAATGTCTTTATATATATTATAAGCCCTTTTAGGTTTGGTTTTCTCTATGCCGTAAAATCGCATTGTTCCTTTGGGAATGAAACTTTTATCTCCTAAAAAAGCTTTTGAGATGTTCATAAAATCAGATCCAGTCAGATCGTAAGCGGGATAGAAGTATTGTTTTTTAGCTTGTTTTTTCCATTGTTTATAGATATTCTTAGTTGGGCGGAGGGGGGAAGTAAAACATAGATATATTTGTTGGAATATCTTTTCCTTGTTTTTTATATCCCCTCCAGTTATTATACCAGATGTTAAATTATTTACATAGACCCTAGCATTATCTCTTAACGCATTTGCTTGGATTAAATCTGGGGCATTAATAGCAGAGAAATAATCTCTAAGGCTGTAACAATTAGCCCCTTTACGGGTGAAACCATGTATTTTTATAGAACCTTTAGCATTTGTTGTAAGATCTTTTCTGTCCAATAGGACACGAATTCCATTGTCTAATTTTAAAACCTCTACTCCGGTATTTGGATCAATACCCATATTAGTGATTCCTAACATTGAAAGAGCATCAATTTCCTTTTCTGTTAATAAAGGCACATTTTCTTCTTTAACATCTTTTTTATGAAGTTGAACTGATCCTGTAAAAGGTGATATTGGATATTCTAAAGCTTCTTGAATCCATCTCCTCACTTCACTTTCTGTATACAACAGGGCTTTATTATCTATAGGCACTAACATGGATATGTCATCGGGGGAAGCGCTGAATTGTGTTTTTATATATTCATTAATGTGTTCTAAGGTTATTGACTTAAGTATACGCTGTATTATTTTTGATTTATTTTCAGGTAAAACTACTCCATTGACAAAATGGCTTTTAATCTGAGTATTCCAATAATCTACACTGGTTGTATCCGTCTTATTTAGATATTCTTCTATTATATTTCCTTGTACAATACTCCATTCTTCAGCGGTAAAACCGAATACTTGTACCTGATGTAAAAGTTTGACAATATCTTGAATCTTTTGTTTTTCGGTACCATTACTTTCATTAAACCCTATCTGTAAAAAGGGCTTTTCTCTTTTTTTTTGATTTACAAAAGATGAATTGATATTTTTCGCAATAAATCGACGATCAATTAATCTTCCTAAAGCATCCCATACCAAAGATGTCTGAAATGCTTTTTTAGAATATTCTTGCTTAAGATACGGATCTTGTTTTCGAAAGTCCAAAAACACTTCGACAGGCAGATCATCATTCTTTATCCATCCAGCTGGGATTCTCTCCACTATTGCAAATTTACTCTCCTGTTGTATGTATTTCTCATTACAATTGCATTTTGGGTTGGGAGAAGCAGGGACAGGGATATTAGAAAAATACGATTTTATCTTACCTTCTAAAATGGCTATGTTTTTAATATTTCCTATAATTGCCAACCCCATACGATCCGGGCGGTACCATTTATTATAAAAACCAGCTACTTCCGTCGAAGTGATATTCTCAATATCTGTGAAAAAGGTAGAGAGATCCGGAGTACATGGATATACTAAAGACTCTCTTTTTTTATTCAATAGGATCCATTCCATAAGATCGCCTGAACGATAAATTGCCTCTTGACGCAGTATCCCAGTTTCCTTTTTAACATCGTAAGAGGAAATCTCCAAATCTCCTATATCCTTGAACCATAATAACCCAGTGGATAACCCTTCAATTCCAGATGATGAAGGTACCTTCAACTGATATTCTGTGTGTATCCTTATGGTACGCCCGGCAAAATCTTTTATACCGTGCTTTTTAATTAAAGGGCTTAATTTTATGTTACTACCTGGAAAATGTTTAGTTGATCTAAAGGGTAGGTGTTCAATAAGATGTGCTACACTTTTTTGGTTAACTGATTGATTGAAAATTCCCGCCTTTACCCATAAATTCATTTCTACTTTTTCAGTGTTTGGCAATGATTTCACATAGTAGGTGAAACCATTATCTAGACGACCGTAACGTATTGCTGGATCTAATGGCAGGGAATCTATTGGATTTATATCATTACTTTGGGCGTTACCAATTATCGCCCAAACTACAATTAAAAGAAACTTAATTGAATGCTTAATTTTATTTATCATTATTGATGTTTAATGTGATTAAAACTATTTTCGACCTTGAAGTATGAATTTCAAAAGAAGTAGGAGGGGGATTAAGTAAATGTGCGAGGAGTTTTTTCTAATAACCTTCGTTTTGTCCCAAATTGGGGTTTTTAAGGCGCTCTTGTTCTGGAATTGGATACCAGATATCCGTATCCTGCCATGAGGGGTTGTCTACAAATTCTTCCAAGACATTTTTTGTGCGTTTCAGGTCTAACCAATGATGGCCATACTCACCAAAAAGCTCCTTTTTCCTCTCTTCCATGATGGTATCTAATAATGCCTCACTAGTGATTTCTGGATTTGTATCTACAATCAAATCTATTCCAGCTCTGTGCCGTATAACATCAATGTCTTTGATTGCCATATCCAATTTATTCTGACGCAATCGAGCCTCTGAACGTATAAGATATTGTTCAGCTAAGCGAAGTACTACGGAAGACTCAGAATTATTACTATTTGAGACATACTCTTTATATTTGTTAATGTAAGGATATATATCACTAGATTTCTGGTATGTCCCTACCCAATACATAAGACGTTTATCATTACCCGAAAAATCATTCACAAAATCTTGCGAAAGCACTATTTCTCCTTGTACCAATCCAAATAGAAAAGTTCGTATAACATAAGCCAAACCTTCGGCGGTTACTATTCTGGGTGTAGAACCAATGGGGTCGATTTGCCATATTGCTTCTTTACTATTTCTTAAGAACACTTTTTCCAAATCATCCAACATTTCATAATCAGAGGATTGTGCTATAATCTTACTGCTATATTCTTCTGCTTTAGACCAATCCTCGCGATAAAGACAGACCCTAGCCTTAAAAGCAAAGGCAACATTTTGAGTTACGTAAAACCGTTGCTCTTCAGGATAAATTATGTCAGTTTGTAATAGCGCAATTGCTTCATCTAAATCACTCTCAATTTGTAGCCAAACTTCCTCTGCGGAAACCCTAGGAGCTGTCGCATTTATCTCATAGTCTGTACTTAATAATAAGGGTACATCGCCATAAAAATTGGTAAGATAAAAATAAGTCCAGGCGCGTATAAATAGGGCTTGTCCTAACAAGCTATTACGAAGATCTTCTGACAGTACTGATGAATTTTTGACTCCTTCTATGAGGCTATTGGTCAAATATATCATATTATAAGCACTGCTCCAGACTCTTAGGTTATCTGTTGCATCTACACCATCTAAAGTGTTTATGTCATGTTGGTAATATGGGTCATACTTTAAACTAGCAATCCTAGGTTCGATTAGGTTTCCAGACATTCCCATATGAGTACTTGCCGCTCCTGTGAAAAAAGAAGGGCTTAACTCATTATATATTCCCTGCATTGCAGCGAGTGCAGTTGATTCATCAGAAAATACATTCTCATTTACTATTTGGAAGTTTGGTGTATCTATTTCTACATAATCCTCACATGAGGAATTTACAATTAGACAGATTATAACAAAGATTATGGTGCTTTTTTTCATGATTTCTTTATTAAAATATAATTTGTATACCACTGGTTATTGTCCTTAATGGGGGTATGGTTAAGGAGGAAGGGTTTGCTTCTAAATTTAATCCTGCGTATGAGCTAATAGTGAACACGTTTTGCGCAGAAACAAAAATTCGGAAAGTATCAATACCTATACCTTCCATCAAATATGAAGGGATGTCATAACTTAAAGACAAGGTTTTTAAGCGTAAAAAGGAGGAGTCAACCCATCCATAATCACTGCTTTGTGCTCTTAAATATGAACTATAAAAAGCAGTAGAATCTTCTATGTATAAAGTCCCATCTTCCCAGGCGGTATAATCTTCAATTGCACGATTATAATACCCTCCAGAATACCCTGGAGCACTTGTGGAAAACATGGTGCTTTTAATTGATTTTTGTTTTATAAAATCTAATAAAAAACTACACTGAAAACCTTTGAAAGAGAAACTATTATTAATACCTCCATAATACTGTCTTCCCGCATTTTTAATCACAACCCTATCCTCAAAATCGTAATTTCCATCTTCATTTACATCCCTAACCTTATGAAATCCTGTCTGTGAATCTATTCCATCATATTGATAACGAAATACAATATCTAAAGGGTGACCCACCTTATATATCCTAGCGTATGAAGTTTGTTCTATCCCTGGAAAACTAATTAACTCATTTTTGGGATAGCTGATATTAAATGAAGTTTGCCAGCGAAAGTTTTTAGATTGTATATTTATTGTTGACATTTCAATCTCCCAGCCCGTGTTTTCAACCGTGGCAGGTAAATTAGCTTGTACAGTAGTAAAGCCTGTCATTGCTGGAAGTGGATAACCGACTAGTTGATTCGATGAACGATTTCGATACCAACTTACACCAAGATTTATTCGGTCATTTAGAAATCCTAATTGGAATGCGCCTTCCAATTTTTTGTTCTCCTCCCAGGCAAAGTTTGCATTAAATAAACCAGTGGGGTATAGCCCTCCTGGAGCAGAAGTAGATTCATATGAATCCAAATATTGATAATCTCCGATTTGGTCATTACCAGTAGTCCCATAACTTCCTCTGAGTTTTCCAAAACTTAAGAATGGAATATTATTGTTTATAAAGGGTTCTTCGGTAAATATCCAGGCTAATCCTGCTGCCCAGAAATTGGAAAATCGCTTATCTGGTCCAAAACGTGAAGAACCATCTCTTCTACCAGTTAGGTTAATAAAATATTTATGGTTCCAATTATATCCTAAACGTCCAAATAGTGCATGATATTTATATTCATTAAATCTTCCTCCTAGGTTGTAATAGGTATTTGCAGAGTTCACATCTTTAATTAAGGATTCAGATACAAATCCTTCTCCACGAATACCCAACCCATCACTTTCATTTTTTTGAAAAGTGGTACCTGCCAAGGCGTCTATAGTACCTTTACCTAAGGAACGTCTATAGGTTATTTGTGGCTCAATATTCCATGTCAATCTTTTTTGAAAACCTTTACGAATTTCATGTTCTGTATTTTGCCTTTCTGCGGGTGGAACTCTATAATTTAAACTTTTACCAAGGGACTCTCGGGTATTTCGAGTATAACCAAAGCTACTTTTTATTGAAAGCCCTGGTAGTATTTCATATGATAACATGAGGTTTGATATTAAATTATGAATTTCCCCATTTACAGTAGTATACTTTCCAGCTAATGGATTGTCTTTATTGAGTAAACTCCATTCTTCCCAATGTAAGCTACCATCTTCATTGTATAGAGGTGGGGCATTGGGAGGAAGTAAATATGCACTTTCAACAATTTTATTAACTGAGTATGATTCACTTTGATCCGTCCCGTAATTCAAGACCAAATCAATTTTAAATTTTTCATTTGTGGATCGATGGTTTACTGTTAGCCCTGCTGTTGCTTTTTTATAATCTAAACTCACTGGAAATACATTTCCCTGTTTACTAAATGATCCATTTAATCTAAAAGCTGTATTAGCATTCCCTCCAGAAACGGAAAGATTCATGTTCATTAAGGGGGCCATCCCGCCGAGTAATTCTTCCTGCCAGTCCGTATAACGATTTGTATCCCATAGTGCTATATCTGGAGCTCTATTGGCATCCACTTCTAAGTCAGCATTTGCAATTGCAACCTCTCTAAGTTTGACATATTGCTCCGTATTCAGCAAATTCATCTTTCTACCTACTTGACTAAAACCAGAATACCATCTAGCCTCTATTTGAGTCTTTTGTTCATAGCCTTGACCTTTACGTGTAGTGATAAGAACAACTCCATTAGCTCCCCTTGAACCGTAAATAGCGGTGGCGTCAGCATCTTTTAGCACTTCAATACTTTCAATATTGGAAAGGTTTAAGGTGCTTAAGGGATCTATATTCCCTGGAAGTACATTTTCTGGAAATCCCATTCCAGATTCGATGGGAGTTGAATTAATAGGCATACCATCAATAATATATAGGGGGTAATTACCTTCCTTCCTCAGACTATTAGTTCCCCGAATTCGTATAACTGGGGCGCTTCCAGGCATGCCATCCTGTTGTGAAATTTCAACCCCGGCCATCCGGCCTTGCAATGCCTCTATAGGACTTACAATTGGTTGCAACTCTATATCCTCTGAGGTTACTTTTGCTATATTTCCTGTCCTTTCCCGCTCCTTTACAGAATAATATCCTGCATTGACCGTCACCGCTCCAAGATCAGTCACATCTTCCTCTAATACAAGGGAAAGTTCCTCCGAGCTTCCCACTATAACCTCTAGTTTCTTAAATCCGATATAGCT
>NZ_JBLXHU010000063.1:0-8267 GCF_048259285.1 Bizionia sp.
GGTGAGAGGTTAGTGGTGAGAGGTTAGTGGTGAGAGGTTAGAGGTGAGTCGGTAGAGGTGAGAATAAAGATTAAAGAGGAAAGAATACTGACTTAAGATTAACGATTGTTGATTGTTGAAGTTGAAATGAAGAAGGATAATTGATGAGTTAGAAAGAAATAATTATTTTTTTATAGTCGCAGTCGCAGTCGCAGTCGCAGTCGCCGTCGCAGTTAACAGTTGACGGGTTAGAATTATAGAGGTTTGAATAATGAAACATTGAATATCGAATAACGAATTATAGAATATGAGTGTCATTTTAAAAGCCGAAAACATCAGCAAACAATACCGCCTTGGGCTTGTGGGTACTGGTACCATTAGTCATGATTTGAACAGGTGGTGGGCTGGTATTCGCGGTAAGGAAGATCCGTATTTAAAAGTGGGTTCTGTAAACGACCGCAGTGCTAAAGCGGATAGTGATTATGTTTGGGCGTTGCAAGACATTAATTTTGAAGTACAGCGCGGTGAAGTATTGGGTATTATTGGGAAAAATGGCGCTGGAAAAAGTACGCTGCTTAAAATATTAAGTCGGGTTACGATCCCTACAACTGGTGAAATTAAAACCAAAGGCCGCATTGCTAGTTTACTGGAAGTAGGAACGGGGTTTCACCCCGAACTCACTGGGCGTGAGAATATTTATTTAAATGGGGCTATTCTAGGGATGAGTAAGGCTGAAATACGCAGCAAAGAGGACGAAATTATTGCTTTTTCTGGTTGTGAGCGTTATGTAGATACCCCTGTAAAACGGTATAGTAGTGGTATGCGCGTACGCTTGGCTTTTGCCGTTGCCGCTTTTTTAGAACCTGATATTTTGGTGATTGATGAGGTGTTGGCTGTTGGTGATGCCGAATTCCAAAAAAAGGCCATTGGCAAAATGCAGGATATTAGTCAAGGCGATGGGCGGACGGTGTTGTTTGTGAGTCATAATATGGCCGCTGTAAAAAGCTTGTGTACTCGGGCTATTGTTTTGGAGCACGGGAAAACGGTTTTTGAAGGTGGAACGGATGACGCTGTGGATTTTTATTTGAATAATGAAAATATGCAGTTAAGTAGTGGTTTGGTTGAATATGTTGCTGATGAAGTTAGTAATAACGAGATACAGTTGTTGCAAGTTTCTGTTACAGATACAACACAACGCATTAGGTCGGCATTTTTGCAGTCTGAAGCCATCCATATTCAGATCACTTTTTTAGCCAAAACGGAGATAAAAGGCATGCGATTTAATTTAAGTGTTAAAAACACCTATGGTGTTATAGCATTTGTCACTAGTTCACATGAATTAACCAAATTAGGTATTGCAAAAGGAGAACATACATTAAAACTCATCATACCAGAATTTTTATTAAATAAAACGCAATATACCTTAACTCTAAACGCCGGAATTCCAGGTAAGATAATGCTTATAGAACCTATTGATGTCTTACTTGTTAATATTGAAGGTGAACATGCTGGAGGTTCTACTTACATTGAAAAATGGCCTGGACTTGTTTCACCTAAATTAGAATGGACCTTAGATGAATAAATTAAAAAAAAATATGAAGCGTATTTTAAAGTTTGATGAGCGTATTGCACAACAAACAGAAAATAAGATGCGTATGAATAATTTTTTACCCATTACAGAAACAAAACCACAGGATATTTTTATTGCAGGTTTTCCAAAGTCCGGAAATACATGGATGCAAAACCTGATAGCTGGTTTACAATATGGTATAGAAACGTCCATGCTACCAGATTCACTAACGCAAGAGTTGATTCCGGATGTTCATGGGAAACAATACTATAAAAGATTTCATGATGTGGTATTTTTTAAAACGCATGAGCTTCCAAGAAAAGAAATGAAACGTGTAATTCATTTGGTTCGAGATGGTAGAGACGCCATGGCATCTTATTATGCAATGCATCAAGCTATGAAAAAGCAAGTAACATTAAAGGAGATGGTTCTTGAGGGTAAAGATGTATATCCATGTAGATGGCATGAACATACTCGAATTTGGTTAGATAACCCTTTTAATGCTGAAATACTAATAATAAAATATGAAGATTTAATTCAGGATGCCTTTAAGGAATTAAAAAAAATTGTAGAGTTTGCTAAATTAAGTTGCACGGACGATTTAATTTATAAAGCTATAGAAGGAAACTCTTTTGAGCAAATGAAGAAGAAAGAAAAAGAATTTGGTTGGAATAATAAAGAATGGGATGCAAATGAAGACTTTATTAGAAAAGGAAAAGTAGGTTCATATAAAGAAGAGATTTCAGTTGAATTAATTCAATCTTTCGAGAGTCTTTCAAAAGTTGAATTAGAATTTTTTAACTATTTATAAATGAAGAAGTATATTTCTCCAGAGATTAAAGCACTTATAAAGCGAAAGCTTAATAAGATTTCTTTAAAGTCTGAAACTGAATTCGAAAAATTAAAACTAATACCAAGATATACAAAAACATCAGCTGTTATTGATGGGTTTAAGTTGGTTATTCCTGATAGTGCTTCTTTCTTATTTATGTACGATGAAATTTTTAGAACAGAAATTTATAAGTTTAAAACAAATAACCAAAGGCCTTACATCATTGATGGAGGTGCCAATATAGGATTAGCGACTATTTATTTTAAGAAACTATTTCCTGATGCAGAGATTGTGGCATTTGAACCAGATTCCTATATCTATGATATTTTGGAGTCTAATATAAAGAGTTGTGCTTTTGATACTGTTAAACTTATTAAAAAGGGTTTATGGAATGAAGAAACAACTTTAAAGTTCAAGTCAGAAGGTGCGGATGCTGGATTATTAGAAACGATTAATAAAAGTGATAATTCCAATAGTCATGATATACCAGTGACTTCCTTAAAACCTTATTTACAAAAACCTGTAGATTTTTTGAAATTAGATATAGAAGGTGCAGAAACCACAGTATTAAAAGATATAGCTGAAGATTTAGAGAATGTGGCACGTATATTTGTAGAATATCATTCTTTTGTTGGGCAGGAACAGACATTGAATGAAATTATACAAATACTAAAAGAAGCGGGCTTTAGACTCTATATTTCTTCTCCTGGGATATCAAGCAAATCTCCATTTGTAAAGTTAACGGAATATTGTGGTATGGATATGCAGTTAAATATCTATGGAATTAAACAGCATAAATGAAAATACTAATAGTCAACACATACGATAGAGGAGGCGCAGCAAATGCCTGTTTGCGTTTGCATGAAGGTTTGTTGCATAAAGCGGTTGATTCTAAAGTGCTTTTAAGACATAAGGAGAAATCATTACCTAAAACATTTCAATTTCATAAAAGCCATTCATCCAAAAGTAAGTTTCATATTTTAAAAGAAAAAGTATTGCTTTTTTTACGTGTTATGGGTATTCTTAACAAACCAAAACCATCTAAAGAACAGCAATTTTTAAAACAACGGGAATCTGGTTTGGAATTATTTAGTTTTCCAGATTCAAATTTCGACATCACCAGTTCTCCACTTTATCAAGAAGCCGACATCATTAATTTGCATTGGGTAGCCAGTTTTTTAGATTATGAGTCCTTTTTCAGAAAAAACACCAAACCCGTGGTTTGGACCTTGCATGATATGAATCCGTTTACGGGTGGCGAACACTATTTGGAAACAACTTTAGGTATAGATTCAGTTGGAGAGCCTCTATCAAGAGAGCTATCAGAACTAGAGAAACGTGTATTTAAAGAAAACTTATCTTTAAAATTTAAAGCCATACAATCTGCCTCAAATATTAGTATCGTTGCACCTTCGGAATGGTTGGGACTAGAAGCTCAAAACAGTACTGTTTTTAAATCAAAACCAGTGTATTGTATTCCTTATGGGATTAATGCTGAAGTATTTCAACCCAGAAATAGAAATTATTCAAGAGCGATTTTAAATATCCCCAAAAATAAAAAAGTTATTTTATTTGTAGCCGATTCCATTAGTAATCACCGAAAGGGATATGCCTATTTAAAAAAAGCTTTTGACTTGATGCAACGTGATGATGTGATTTTATGTGCTGTAGGGAGTAAAAAAAGTGCATTAGAGTCTGTTAAGAATACGATTGAATTAGGTTCTATTTATGATGAACGCTTAATGAGTATGGCCTATTCTGCTGCCGATGTATTTGTTATTCCCTCATTAATGGATAACTTGCCTAATACGGTTTTAGAATCGCTTATGTGCGGTACACCCGTTATAGGGTTTCCAATTGGAGGCATTCCAGATATGATTCAAGATGGTGAAAATGGTTTGTTGACTAAAACGGTTAATAGTATGGCATTATTAGACACGATTGACACGTTTCTTGTAACCATGGACTCATTTGATAGAGAATCTATTAGAGCGCATGCTATTAAAAAATATGATTTAAAAATTCAAGCAGATTCGTATATTGACTTGTTTAAGACTATATTAAAATAATAAGAGGTGTCAAGTTTAAAATGAAAAATCAAAAAACAGCATTAATTACAGGGGTCACCGGACAAGATGGTGCCTATTTGGCCGAGCTTTTGCTAGAAAAAGGCTATCAGGTACATGGTATTAAACGTCGCGCCTCTTTATTAAATACAGACCGTGTAGATCATTTATATCAAGATCCGCATGAGGAAGATATTCGGTTTACCTTACATTATGGCGATTTAAGTGATGCGATGAATATCACGCGGATTATTCAAGATGTGCACCCTGATGAGATTTATAATTTGGGTGCCATGAGTCATGTAAAAGTGAGTTTTGATACGCCGGAATATACCGCCAACGTAGATGGTTTGGGAACCTTGCGGATTCTAGAAGCCGTTCGTTTATTGGGGCTTACAGAAAAAACTAAAATCTATCAAGCTTCCACGTCGGAATTATATGGTTTAGTACAAGAAACCCCGCAATGTGAAACGACACCATTTTATCCGCGATCGCCTTATGGTGTGGCAAAATTGTATGCCTACTGGATTACCGTTAATTATAGAGAAGCTTATAACATGTACGCTTGTAATGGGATTTTGTTTAATCACGAATCCCCTTTGCGTGGAGAGACCTTTGTGTCCCGAAAAATAACACGCGCAGCCAGTCGGATTGCTTTAAAGCAACAAGATGTTTTATATTTAGGAAATCTAGATGCGCAACGCGATTGGGGACATGCCAAAGATTATGTAGAAGCTATGTGGCTGATGTTGCAACAAGAAACTCCTAGAGATTATGTGATAGCCACAGGTGTTACTACAACTGTTCGAGATTTTGTGAATATGGCTTTTAAAGAGGTTGGAATTGAACTTATCTTTTCGGGTAAAGGCGCTGATGAGGTGGCGGTAGTTTCTGCTTGCCATGATTTGGAATACCAATTGCCCATTGGCCAGGTAGTTGTAAAAATAGATCCTAATTATTATAGACCAACAGAAGTAGATTTATTAGTGGGAAATGCGGATAAATGTAAAGAATTGTTGAATTGGGAGCCGAAATATACCTTGGAGACATTAATAGCCGAAATGATGGTTTATGATTTAAACATGTGCCAGAAAGAAGCCTATTTAAAAGCAGGTGGTTTTGATTCCAACGCGCAGAAAGCCTCTTTTAAGCATGAATAAAAACGCTAAAATATATGTTGCTGGTCATACTGGAATGGTAGGTTCTGCCATTATGAGAGCCTTGGAAGCCCAAGGATTTACGAATTTGCTTTATAGAAGCTCTAAAGAACTGGATTTAACCAATCAGCAAGCCGTTTCTACGTTTTTTGAAACGGAAAAACCAGACTATGTGTTTCTCGCGGCCGCTAAAGTAGGTGGGATTGTCGCTAATAATACGTATCGTGCCGATTTTTTATATGAGAATCTTATGATGGAGGCGAACGTGATTCATCAGAGTTATGTGCATGCCGTCAAGAAACTTTTGTTTTTAGGGTCGTCCTGTATCTATCCAAAATATGCGGAGCAGCCAATACAGGAATCTAGTATGTTAACTGGTGCTTTAGAACCGACCAATGAGCCTTATGCTATTGCGAAAATAGCAGGTGTGAAACTTTGTGAAAATTATAATAGACAATATGGTTGTAATTTTATTTCCGCTATGCCTACTAATTTATATGGACCGAATGATAATTACGATTTAAAGAATTCCCATGTGCTACCCGCTTTGTTGCGTAAGTTTCATGCTGCGAAAGAAGCCAATTTACCTCGTGTTGAGGTTTGGGGTTCAGGAAAACCCATGCGCGAATTTTTGCATGTGGATGATTTGGCTGAAGCTTGCTGCTTTTTAATGACACATTACACCGGGAATGCACCTATTAATATTGGTACGGGAACAGATTTATCTATCCAAGACCTAGCGCATTTAATCCAAGATATTACTGGTTTTAAAGGAACTATTGATTGGAATACTGACAAACCTGATGGTACGCCACGTAAATTATTAGACGTTAGTAAAATTCATGGTTTGGGCTGGAAACATAAGATAGGTTTGAAAGACGGGATTCGTTTAGTTTATAATGAGAAGTTTTTAAAAGAGAAATAGAGTGTATTATCTGTATGGTAAAAGATCTGAGAGGTTATTAATTGTTAACGCTTTATTAAATGAAAATTAGTGTATTAACACCCAGTTATAATTCTGGTAAATATATAGAAACGAGTATTGCTAGTGTTTTAGCGCAAGGTTATACCAATTGGGAGCATATAGTTGTGGACGGTTTATCATCAGACAATACGGTAGAGATACTTAAAAAACATGCACATATCAATTGGATATCCGAAAAAGATAGTGGGCAATCGGATGCTATGAACAAAGCTTTTGGATTATGTACTGGAGATTTAATTGTGTATTTAAATGCTGATGATTATTTTTACCCAGATGCTTTTCAGATTATTGTTGACAAGTTTAAGGATTATCCTAGTGCTGATATTATTGTGGGTAATTTAGATGTTGATCGAAATGGGGTACTTGAAACGAGTACAAATGCAACTATATTGTGGCAAGATTTATCGATTATAAAAGGACGTTTCCCTTTAAACCCTGTTAGTTATTTTTATAAAAGAAAGGTTCAGGAAACTATCGGAAATTTTCCAAATGATGAACACTATACAATGGATTATTGGTTTTTAATTCGTGCTTTTTATCTTTTTAAGCCAGTAAAAATCGAAGATGTTTTGGGTTGCTTTGTGTTCGATGGGAACAATAAAACAAGCGTAATTGTTGATGGTTTTTCAATTCAGATGCCACATGCGCTCCGATTTACCTTAAAGTATACACCTAAACGTTTTTTTAAAGTCTATTATAATTTACTGAAAAATAAAAGGAATAAAACTCGTGAAGCTGTATTGTTAAGAAAGGTGTTAAAAAAATTAAGCAGATGAACATTGCCATTTTTTCACCCAGTCAGAACCCATATTCGGAAACCTTTATTCAGGCACATAAACACTACCTGAAAGGTTCTGTTTTTTATTATTTTGGAACAAAAGCGCGCATCAGATTAGAAGGTGCTGGAAGTTTGGTTTCTAAATTACAAATTTTGCGTTATCGTTTCATTCGCAAATTTAAAAATTATTCTTATTCTTATGTTCAAGAGCAGTCGGTTTTAGCATCATTAAAAAGACATGCTATAGATGTTGTTTTAGTAGAGTATGGCACACATGCTCATCATTTATTGCCCATTTTGAAACAAAGTGGTTTGCCTGTCGTGGTTCATTTTCATGGCTATGATGTGAGTGTTTACGAAACTTTAATAAATTGCAATAATTACCAAGAAGTTTTTAGTATAGCCTCTAAAATTATAGCGGTTTCCAGAAAGATGGAACAGATGTTGTTAACGCTAAGCTGTCCAAAAGACAAGCTGGTTTATAATGTATATGGACCACAGCCCGAATTTGAATTGGTTAAACCAAATTATGCGAAAAAGCAGTTTATAGGCATTGGCCGTTTTACGGATAAGAAAGCACCTTATTATACGATTTTGGCTTTTAAAGAAGTCGTTGCGAAACATCCTGATGCTCAATTGCTTTTGGCAGGTGATGGTGTATTGCTTAATATGTGTCAAAACCTTGTTAAGCACTATGGTATTGAAAAACACGTTCAATTTTTAGGTGTCATAACACCCGAAACTTACAGACATATACTATCAGAATCGTTAGCTTTTGTGCAACATTCTATAACTGCTAGTAATGGTGATATGGAAGGCACGCCCTTGGCTGTCTTGGAAGCTAGCGTTGCTGGTTTACCTGTAATAGCAACGAATCATGCTGGTATTCCTGATGTTATT
>NZ_JBLXHU010000064.1:0-8114 GCF_048259285.1 Bizionia sp.
TTTTAAAAATATTTATAAATTTGGCATCTAAACTAGTAACGAAAGTATATAAATAATCAAATCAACATACCTATTAATATAATGGTAGTAATAATGTAATTAATGCTATAGCCTTTACGTATATACTAAACTGCAATCAACAGAACTTACTTACAAACTTATCGGATAAAATCCGAATTGCTAAAGTAGATTCTTGAGAACTCAGCCCATTTGGCGGACCAGACGGAGTATTATTTGCGTCTACTATGTAAATATCTCTGCTAAAGTTGTCCCTTAATATATCAACTTCTCCGACCTCTAATAACATTTTATTAGCAAAATCCAAAACAAGACGAATCTCTGATTTACTCAAAACATCAGATGGAGAAACTAAAAAAACTTTAGAGTTGACGTTACTAAATCTAGTTTCTTTAGGCCTAAATTTAATATAACAAAAAGGTATTTCACCATCAAAGATTACAGCTCTTATATCAACAATGAAATCATTTAGTGAGTTATCTATCAATTTAGAGTAGCTAAATTTGTCATCTACTTCTTCTAATTTTATTGGGCAATTGATAATTTCTCCATCATGACGGGCTTGTACCCTTGATTTCTTTACAACAGAGCCTTGATAAATAGTAGGATCAACTCCTAAATCGTAACCAAATGCATCTAGAAATTTACTTTCAACAATATTTTTATCATCTGTAAAGTTATAGTTACCCAAGATTTTGATACTTGGAAAACGGTCTCTAACTGAATGGTACGCTTGTTTAACTTTTTCAAAATTCCATCCCCAACCGTCGCCGACAATACCATTCATCCAAAGCATTCCACCAATCGGTTCTGAAGTCATCGTATCTTCAGTTACAACCTTAATACCAGTATGTTTTACAACCTTTGAATACACACCACCTGATAAGAAGTTTTTATCATTTCCGATAACCAAGAATTCCTTCCCATCTATAAAGTTTGACGGGTTCTGCTTTGCTACAAAATCTTCAAAAATACTCACATTTAACCTCTTCGTAAAAGTAAAAACAGGATGATATTTAACACTCCACACCATATAAATTAAATATATTCAGAATTATCAACATATTGTTTACTTGTCATAGCCAGTTTAATTTATCCGTGTAAAAGAAATTAGCTTTGAGCTACTCTCAAATCCTAACAAATAAAAGCAAAAAAGACACACTTCTAACATAAAAGTGTGACTAAAAATCTAAATACCAATACGGAACAATCCCAATAATCATGCTCTATTCAAAAGGCTTAACCAAATAATATCACTAATAATAAAATTTAAAACAACACATAAATCAACGCAAAAAATAAAAATACAACTCGCACTGTAATATAGTAAAACCATATAACACAAGACTAATCAAGAGAGAATAACAAATTATTAGGACCGAATTTTTCCACGTAAATATCGAAGTCAGCACGATATAAATCTGTAACAATAGACATTAATTCTTCATCATACATCGCTGTATGAGAGGGGCATTTACCATGCCTCTTTAAAACGGCAATATCAAACGCAGAAACATTAGAAAAACAATCACTAGTTAACATTTCAAAATCTGTTATGCCATGATTGGTTAATCCTCTGGCATCTACAACTGAAAAACCAATTTTTTTATTAAGAACATCAATTGCATTGGAAAATTCCTCCATCGAGAAATAATCACTATAGTTTTCATATAACAAAAAGTCCACTTGAGGGCGCCAGTGTATATTACTTCTAAGAATACGACTGTTTTTCAATGAATTAACAAATTCTCTAAATGTTAAATCATCTAAGTTAAAGCGTCTGTCTAAAGCAGAATGATACTGCCATGCATCAAGCTCCTTAGATACTAACTTATCTAAAAATACTGAAGACAAACGCCTAAAAGGACAACGTAGAACTACAAATGAATATTCAGCTGATACTATATCTTTGATACTAGGATTAAATGTTTGATTATTAGAATGAATCCAATGACCTTGAGTGATATCTTTGATAAAGCCATTATCTATAGCAGCACTAAGCCTCAGAGTAGAACAACCATTCTTCGGTATAAAAGAATATATTGCATTTCTATTATATAGGGATATAGCATGACTCCTTGCCAAATTAAATGCAGGATTTTTATCCAGATTTAGAAATGACGAAGAGCTATGTTTTATATTAAACATATTATCTCCACTATAAATATTATCTAAATTAAATGTCTAATTATATCGTGAATATCAGTATTGCATTCCCACTTAGTATCACTCTTAATTAATGAAGAATCGAGAACAAATCCTTGCGACTCATTTTCTCTAGAAGGAACCCTATTGATAAGAAGTTCTTTTTTTGTTATGTCACAAATAATAGCTATAATCTGATTGATACTATATGCTTTACCGCTACCGATGTTATAGACATTACTTTGGAGACAATCAATTTTTATCAATTCAACAAAAGCCGAAGCAACATCCTGTACATCAATAAAGTCTCTTTGTTGCTCACCAGAGCCTATAAGATTAAATTCCGAATCAGAATTCAAAGATCTTAAGATTGCTCCGATGACACCTTGTTCTTTATTACACTGATTTTTTCCTATCGGGTTTGCTATTCTAGCGATAACGTAATTTAGCCCTGCAGTTCGACCTAAATACTCTAAAGACACTTCGCTCAATTGTTTAACTAATCCGTAAGATGTTTCCGGAGCCAAAGTAGATTCTTCATCTCTGTGATAAATGTTCTTATCATAGACCATTCCTCCAGAAGAAGAATAAATAAACCTCGCATCCGAGGAAAAGGTTGCCGTATCCTTGGCAATTTTCATTAAATTTGGCAAGAAAAATTCCACTTCCAACTCAGGGTTATCCATATATTTCATTGGAGAAGAATTACCAACTAAATATATCACTGCGTTAACATCATTATAGAAGCGAGAAAGTTCCTCTTGTTCAAAAGACAAATACATGTCTAACGAAATAGAATCACCCTCGATACTATTTCTATCAACTGTCTTATATGGCAGGCCAATTTTATCTAATAGTTTTTTCGTTTCTTTGCCAATGAATCCTGTTGAACCAAAAATGAGTATCATCTTAACACCTTCCTACCTGGTCTATAAATGGCTTCCTCAAATTCTCGTCATCTAATAAACACAACAAAGACTTCTCGAAATTATCAGAAGCTTTCGCATATTCAATTAACGCATCCACTACTACATCATACTCATCCAATGAAAGTAGACGCTTAAAGTCTTCAGGTAGTTCCGAATTTGGATACAATGTGTCGATTATTCTGTCTTGGTAAAACGCTCGAATCCAACATACCTCAAACATCATCCAATTATAATCAGACTTAATTGTATTTGTACTATGTAGCCGATAATTCATCAGGGGATTATTGATACATATAGGGTTAGTTTTTAATGATGCTCTCAAGGCAAAATCCCAGTCATGTACAAAACGTAAATTTATAAAGCCACCCAATTCATCATATAATGATCTTTTTATCACCATATTTGAGGTTGTCGATGTAAAATTACTTATAATCAGGTTTTCTAGAAATTCGTTCTTTGAATCGTTTCCGTCTCGATATTCGTGTACCCATTTAGGGAAACAATTTGTCCAACCTTTTTTTAATCCTATACGATTATCATTCTCATCAATAAGATTAATCCAGGAACATGAAAATTCTGAACCACTATTTTTCATAGCTTTTATCATTTGATCAAAACGTTGCAATTCAAAGTTATCATCTGAATTCAAAATGGCAACATATTCACCTGTAGCTTCTGATAAACCTCGATTGATAGCATGATGAGCACCTTGGTTTTCTTGGACAATTAACTTAAAACGCACATCTCTTACGGTGGACAAATAACTCACAGAGCCATCCTGTGAACCATCATCCACAACTATTAATTCTAAATCTTTATGGGATTGGTTAAGAACCGAATTTACAGCTTTTTTTATATATTTATCGTGATTATAACTAGGAATTATTATAGATATCATGTTAAGCCTTATTTAAACTCTTAAAGAAAGAAATATATTTCTTTGATACTTCACTTGTTGAAAACTTACGATAAATCTTACTTCTTCTATTAATAAGATTCTTTTTCAACTTAGGCAAGTTTTTCACAAACTCATCAAGTTTCTCTACAAATGTATCAACATCGTTGTTATCACATATAATACCAGCCGAAAATTCCTCTAGAGTATCTCTAATTTCGCCAACATCAGTCGAAAGCGCCGGAACGCCCATATATATGGCTTCTATAAGTGCTAAAGGGAGACCTTCATAGTTAGATGTAATAACAAGACCATCGATAGAAACATAAAACTCAGAAATATTCTCAACTCTTTCTATAATTGTTATGTTACTTAGATTATTTTCCTTAATAAACGTTTTACATTCGTCTTTTAAATCACCATTCCCAACCAAGACAAAATGCAAACCCGTGTTATTCTGATAATGCTTAACCAATTCCAAATAAAGTATTGGGTTTTTCTGATCTGTTAATCGACCAACGAACGCCAATATCTTCCGATCAGTTGGCAGTGAGTATTTATCTAATAAACCAGCTCTTTTTAAACGCAAACTTTTATCAGCATTATTAAAATTTACACCGTGAGATATATATTTAAATTTATCTTTAGCAAAATTCAGTTCATTATTAAAAACGCTCTCTATTTCCTTATTAACCGCAACAAAACCATCGCTTTGTAACATTCGGCCTTCACGTAACTTATTAATCCAACCAGCATCATGATCGTAGCATTGATTATCAATTATAATACTATCTTTGAAAATCTTCCGAACCTTGTTAAAATTATTTGCCAACCAAACAGAGCCATTGGTGAATAAAATATATTTAGGGTTTACACTTTCATTTATATACGTAAGAAATTTTAAGTAGTCGCGTCTGTCAACTAATTCATTTGCTTCCCAGAAACAATCAAAATTATCTTTAATCTCTTCATGCAGACTACCATTGTTGACACTTACTTTTTCTAGACTAAGATAGGCAACATTAAATTCACGTCTAAATTCTTTCGCAAGGTCTATTGTCAACCTTTCAACACCACCTACTGCGACTTTCATTCCTAAGAAAAGAACAGTTTCTTTATTCGCATCTAAAAAATCCATACATGGTTTTGTATATTCTTTTTCTTCATAGACATCAAAAGAATTTGTTTCTTGCCTGGACAAAATACCAGTCTGATAATTCATGTTGAATTTATTCGGCAGAACACTGTCAATAATATCACCTTTGCCAATATAAGAATTATCATATAAAAGATTAAGTACCTTCCCTCGGTAAGCTTCAGAAAGATCATAATTAATTAGGAAATTAAATGATACTTCCTTATCGAAAACCATAGAATCGCGTAATCTTCTAACTTTGATTCTTGGTAACTTGTCTAATCCATTAGAAACAATAGAAAAATTCAAGCTCTCAAAAGACATAGACAAGATCGCTTGATAAAGCGTATTTTCAGGTAGCGAGTTCTTTAGTGAAGTGGGATAATAACAAATATCGAAATCTACTTTATCTAATGATACTTCGTTCAAACATCCATCTTTATACTCATAGAACTTCTTACTTCTAACAATCAAAAACTTTTTCTCAAAGTTGTACTTCAAGTCAAACTCTTTAATTTCATCTAAATTAGAGTAATCCAAAGCAATTAGAATAGAGGAATTTTCACGTCCTTCTAAAGGACTTTCATAAGAAAGTTTTCCATCCAAGAAAAATTTCGCCAATTTTTTATGACTTAATATATTATTTCTAACTAGTTCTTTAGCATGCTTTTGCTGTACTATCTCGTAGTTTTCTTCTAAAGATTCTTGAGCAGTAATAGATGGATGTGAATCATGGGCCGTCCTATAGTAAGTCGATACAATAGGAATATATTTCGTCACGAATGTTTTGGTATATCTAAGTATAAGTTCCCAGTCTACTAACCGTGACATTTCCTCACTAAAGCCACCAATTACATCGTATACCTCTCTTCTATGACAAAAGCCATTCATATCGATATAATTTTGCTTTAGAAGATTATGTCGGTTAAATTTACCACCTATAACATTAACATCATTTGACAGTTCATTTATAGCATATATAGGCGTATATACATTGTATACATTTATATCTTTCAACGCGTAGCGATATAACTTAAGAGTATCAGGATACCAGTAATTGTCACTATCTAAATAACAAATAGCATCACCCTCAGCCAAAGATAGTCCTTTATTTCTAGCTTTTGATGAACCACCATTAATAGGCATCTCAACTAACTTTATCTTACCCAAATTAATTTGTTCTGAAAATTCTTCTTTTATGTATTCTATAGAACCATCTGTACTGCAGTCGTCAACAATGATTAACTCAAAATTTTTATAACTTTGATTCAAGACTGAAACAATAGCATCCGATATGAGATCTTTCCTGTTGTAATTAGGCATTACAATAGAAAAAAATACATTATCATCTTCACGCAAGATTTCATCTTTAATGTTATCTTCTAATAAGCTTTGCAACCGAGGGTAGCCATCCACAATTAGATTATTCATATCTTTTGGTCTAATTATATTATTGTAGACATTTATCGATTTATGCTTTTCTCTATTACGAAGCAAACATTCTAGAAAATTTTCATTATCATTTACATCAAATTTATAACCAAAAATTTCCTCATAGTATTTAATATCAAAGCCTGGTTTAAGCAGTGAAGCATACTTAAATCCTTCCTCATGATAATGAATTAGAGCCAAACGGTTATCGCTTTTCTTCATATACTGATGCCGATACCACGCACAGTCAAAGAAATCACTTGGTGGCAAATTACTTTTCTCAAAGTTAATATGATGCTCTAAAAGAAAAAACTTACTTTTCTTCACCGATGGATGCTTTTTATCATAAAATTCAGGATCAAAATAAGGATTTGGCTTTCTATATTCGCCCTCTCCGAACTCTAAATAATGAAACAACGGATTTAAACCAGAATCAAACACATCTTCATTGTTATTTAAATACCATTCGGTAAAGAACAACGGATTAGGATTTGAATATTTCTTATTTTTACATGATTCAATGTAGTGAATCAGTGGGCTTTCACTATCACTTATCTTATTTTTAGACCTATACCATTTGGTAATAAATAAAGGATTGGGGTTTATATTTAGATTTTCCCCTGTAGTGAGAAAATCGCTTACGACATCATCTATATTTAGATCTGAACTTAAACCTCTTTTTTCAATATATTTACTTGCCTGAAGAAGCCCGGACGATTTTACAATTTCAATTTTTTCGTTAATTGTTTTCATTTTTTAAACTTTAATCTATCAAATTCGGTATGTATGAAATTAATTATAATAATGGCTTCCACCAATCATCGTTGTTTAGATACCAAGTAATAGTTTTATTAATCCCAGTCTCGAATGATTCAGCAGGCTTATAACCCAGTTCATTGTTGGTCTTAGTCGCATCAATCGCGTAGCGGCGGTCGTGGCCGGGGCGCTCAGTCACATAAGCAATCAGGGATTCTGATTCACCGGACCGAGCTGCCAATGCTAACGGGTAACGGGAAGCCAGTTCTGCATCCTCAGCAAACGCCTGGTTCATCAGTTTACACACCACTTTAACGATATCGATATTGGCCCATTCGTTATGGCCACCGATATTGTAGTTTTCACCCAGGCGGCCTTTGTTCAGTACCAGGTCAATGCCTCGTGCGTGGTCGGTGACAAACAGCCAGTCACGGATCTGCTGGCCGTCGCCGTAAATTGGCAGCGCTTTGTTGTGCAGGATATTGGTAATAATCAGCGGGATCAGTTTTTCCGGGAAATGGAAAGGCCCGTAGTTATTGGAACAGTTAGAGGTAGTGACCTCTAAACCGTAAGTGTGGTGGTAGGCACGCACCAGGTGATCAGAGGCCGCTTTTGAGGCTGAGTAAGGTGAGTTTGGTGCGTAGGCCGTCTCTTCGGTAAACGCAGGGTCATTCGGGCCGAGTGTGCCGTACACTTCATCAGTTGAAACGTGGTGGAAACGGTGCGGTAACGGTGATCTGCCTTCCGCTTTTGGCTCATCCAACCACACCTTTTTGGCGCTCTTGAGTAAACTATAAGTACCAAG
>NZ_JBLXHU010000065.1:0-7808 GCF_048259285.1 Bizionia sp.
AATAACAGTCATTAAAACGCCTTGATAAAAAAAGATGTTTCTTATGTCTTTTACTGTTGCTCCTATATTATATAATGTGCTTAGGGTTTTCTTTTTATCCAAAATCATCATTATTATAGATCCTATGACGTTAAATAATGCAATAATTAGGACTAATGTAAAAATTAGATAGACTGCTAAATTCTCTGTGTTTAGCATTTTGTATATCGCATCGTTTAATTGATCTTTATTTTTGATAATGACGTTTTGACCGATTATAGTTTTAATTTTATCTTTAACAGCGTCCTCATCTGCATCTTCTGTTAATTTAAATTCTAAGCTAGTAATTTGATTGGGTTGGTAATTTAATAATTGACGTGCAGTATCAATAGATGCAAAAATGTACTTATTGTTAAGTTCTTCGTTAATATCATAAATACCTACATTTATGGTGTTTACTTGGTTTAATGCTTGGTTTTGAGAGGTGATTTGACCTTTTCCTGGTTTTGGAACAGATAAGGTGACTGTTTTACTGTAATCGTTTACAAATACAGATAATCTATTAGATATTGCCCAACCAACAACTATTTGTGGTGTGTCTTGGTACAGCCAATTACCATAAGGTATAACAGAGTCTATAGCTGTTATTTTGTTATAATTGTTGTCTACACCTTTGATGTAAGCTGGATGGTTATTACCATCTGACGAAGCAATAATACGTTCTTCTATTATTCTAGAAAAGTTGGCAACACCATCTATAGCGTGTAATTGTTTATTCTGACTATCGTTTAAAGTAAAGGATTTACCAATAGTAGTTTCAGCTTTCAGATCAGGATCAATAATACTTGAAAATTCTAGCGTAAAATCCCTTAAACCAGCAAAACCTGATAATACAATAAACAATGAAGCAGAACATAAAACAATACCTAAAATACCAATTATTGTAATAAAGTTAATAGCATTATTACTGCTTTTACTGCGTATGTAGCGTTTTGCTATGTATAAAGAAAAATTCAATTAACCTTTACTGCGTTTATCTAATAAATCCGGATTTTGAATTGGATTATCTTCACCCTTAAGTGATTTTTCAATTTTATCAATGTGCTCCAAACTGTCATCAACATAAAACTCTAATACAGGCATTCTGCGTAGTTGGTTTTTTGTACGTTGTGCCAATTCATGTCTAATCATTGGTTTATTAGCTCTAATTCCTTCTAAAAGCTCTTTAGCTTTATTGTTAGGAAATATGCTTAAATATACTTTAGCATCTGTTAAATCGGCAGTTACTCTAACTTTAGATACAGATATAATTATACCTCTCATTCCACCTTGTGTAGCAGCTCCTTGAAGGATATCTACTAAATCACGTTGTAAAACCGAAGCTATTTTTTTTTGTCTTTGACTTTCTTCCATAGTGCAAAAATAGTTGTTATTACAAGAATATATTACTTTTAAGCCATAATTAAGCAAATATTATACCCTAAAATACATAAAAAATGAAAAAGATAGAACATATTGGTATAGCTGTTAAAAATTTAGAAGAATCTAACGCGCTTTTTGCGAAGCTTTTTGGCAAATCGCATTACAAAATAGAAGCTGTAGAAAGTGAAGGTGTAAACACTTCTTTTTTTAAAGTAGGTCCAAACAAGATAGAATTATTGGAAGCAACCAAGCCAGAAAGTCCAATTGCTAAGTTTTTAGAGAAAAAAGGAGAAGGGATTCATCACATTGCATTTGCAGTTGAGGATATAAAATCAGAAATTTTAAGATTAAAATCCGAAGGGTTTGTAGTATTAAACGAAACACCTAAAAAGGGAGCAGACAATAAGTTAGTTGCTTTTTTGCATCCCAAAACGTCAAATGGTGTACTAATAGAGTTATGTCAAGACGATAAGTAATTAAAAAAAGTTTGCAGGATTTTAAAATAAGTGGTAATATTGCAATCCGATTTCGGGTCCTATAACTCAGCTGGTTAGAGTATCTGACTCATAATCAGAAAGTCCCTGGTTCGAGCCCAGGTGGGACCACCATTAAAACCGATTCATTAATTTGAATCGGTTTTTTTGTTTTTACAACTTTCTTTAAGACTTATAAATTCTTTTTTATAATATTTTGAATAAAATTAAGAGTCTTGGGTGTCATAATAAATAATATTTAAAATACTGATTATCAATTAATTGTATTGTTTTTTTGTAACCTGAATTTAGTCTGTATTTTAAAAATAGACTAGGCGTAAAAGGTCAAACTGCTACTTTAGATTAATATTTAAATAGAAGTGGACCATAAATGGAATTAAACAAATACAGTAAAACAGTAACTCAAGACCCAACGCAACCAGCAGCACAAGCCATGTTGCATGCTATTGGTTTAACAAAAGAAGATTTTTTTAAACCCATTATTGGTATTGCAAGTACAGGATACGAAGGTAATCCATGTAACATGCATCTTAATGATTTAGCTAAATTGGCTAAAAAGGGTACTAAAAACGAAGCTATTGTTGGGCTTATTTTTAATACTATTGGAGTTAGCGACGGAATCTCTATGGGTACTCCAGGAATGCGTTACTCATTGCCATCTCGTGATATTATTGCAGATTCTATGGAAACCGTTGTGCAAGCCATGAGTTATGATGGTTTGATTACAGTTGTAGGTTGCGACAAAAATATGCCAGGAGCCTTAATGGCAATGATTAGGTTAAATCGTCCAAGTATTTTAGTGTATGGAGGAACCATTGATTCTGGTTGCCATAACGGAAAAAAACTAGATGTGGTTTCTGCTTTTGAAGCTTGGGGAAGCAAAGTTGCTGGAACTATGGAAGAAACCGAATATCAAAACATTGTAGAAAAAGCATGTCCAGGAGCAGGAGCTTGTGGTGGTATGTACACAGCAAATACTATGGCTTCGGCTATTGAAGCTTTAGGGATGACTTTACCATTTAACTCATCTAATCCAGCATTAAGTGATGCTAAAAAAGAAGAGTCTGTTAAAGCTGGTGAAGCCATGCGTGTGTTGTTAGAAAAGGATATTAAACCTTCAGATATTATTACGCGTAAATCTCTAGAAAACGCAGTACGATTGGTTACTATTTTAGGTGGTTCTACAAATGCAGTACTTCACTTTTTAGCAATTGCAAGAGCAGCAGATATCGATTTCACTTTAAAAGATTTTCAAGATATAAGCGATAATACACCATTTTTAGCCGACTTAAAACCTAGCGGAAAATACCTAATGGAAGATGTTCACGCTGTTGGCGGAATTCCTGCGGTTCTAAAATATCTATTGAAAAAAGGATTAATTCATGGCGATTGTTTAACCGTTACAGGAAAAACAATTGCAGAGAATTTATTGGATGTTGCAGATTTAACTGAAGGTCAAGATGTAATAAAGCCAATTGAAGAACCAATAAAAATTTCAGGTCATTTAAGAATGCTTTATGGGAATTTGGCAACCGAAGGAAGTGTTGCTAAAATTACAGGAAAAGAAGGTTTAAAGTTTATTGGTAAAGCAAAAGTGTTTGAAGGCGAATATGCTGCAAATGATGGCATACGTGATGGATTAGTAGAAAAAGGAGATGTTGTCGTAATCCGTTATGAAGGTCCAAAAGGTGGACCAGGAATGCCAGAAATGCTAAAGCCAACTGCTGCAATAATGGGAGCAGGTTTAGGTAAAGATGTAGCATTAATTACAGATGGTCGCTTCTCTGGAGGAACGCATGGTTTTGTAGTTGGGCACATTACTCCAGAAGCTCAAGAAGGTGGTAACATAGCTTTAGTAAAAGATGGCGATATGATTACCATTGATGCCGAAACAAACTCCATTGTTTTGGAGGTTTCAGAAGAAGAATTGCAAAAAAGAAGACAGGACTGGAAAGCACCAGATTTAAAATTTAAACGAGGTGTGTTATACAAATATGCTAAAACCGTATCGTCTGCCTCAAAAGGATGTGTTACTGACGAGTTTTAAATAAAAAATAATTATCCAAAGCAGATTAATATGGATACAAAAACAATAAAAAAAGAAACAAACACAACGCAAACCACAGAGCGTATTTCTGGTAGCGAAGCAGTTATCAGATGTTTGTTAGCCGAAGGAGTTGATATCCTTTACGGTTATCCTGGAGGAGCAATCATGCCTGTCTATGACCAGCTTTATAAGTATCAGGACAAAATTCATCATGTGTTAACACGTCATGAGCAAGGCGCAACACATTCTGCTCAAGGTTATGCACGTATTTCGGGTAAAGTTGGTGTTGCAATTGCAACCTCTGGACCAGGAGCAACTAACTTGATTACAGGTATTGCAGATGCACAAATAGATAGTACACCAATGGTTTGTATTACTGGTCAAGTAGCCTCGCATTTACTAGGTAGTGATGCGTTTCAGGAAACAGATATTGTTGGTATTTCTACTCCAGTTACAAAATGGAATTGCCAAATTACTAAAGCTTCAGATATTCCTGAAGTTATAGCTAAAGCCTTTTATATTGCTAAAAGTGGTCGTCCAGGACCTGTTTTAATTGATATAACAAAAGATGCTCAGTTTGAAGAATTCGATTTTAAATACGAAAAATGTAAAGGCGTTAGAAGTTACAATCCAATTCCTAAATTAGATATTACCTCTGTTGAAGCTGCTGCAAAACTTATTAATTCAGCTAAAAAACCAATGATTGTTTGGGGTCAAGGTGTGGCGTTAGGTCAGGCTGAAGCCGAATTTAAAGCGGTTGTTGAAAAAGCTGGAATTCCAGCTGCTTGGACCATTTTAGGTGCAGGAGCAATTCCAACCTCTCATCCTTTAAATATTGGTATGGTTGGTATGCATGGTAATTATGCACCAAATGTTTTAACTAATGAGTGCGATGTTTTAATTGCAATTGGTATGCGTTTCGACGATCGTGTTACTGGTAATCTAGCAACGTATGCTAAGCAAGCAAAAGTGATTCATTTTGAAATTGATCCAGCCGAAATTGATAAAAATGTAAAAACAGATGTGGCAGTTTTAGGTGATGCAAAACAAAGTTTAGCTGCATTACTTCCGCTTTTAGAAGAAAAAACACATCCAGAATGGCATCAAAAGTTTAAAGATTTGTATGCTATTGAATATGAAAAAGTAATAAAAAACGACATCCATCCTACAAAAGAAGGTTTAACAATGGGTGAAGTTTTAAAAGAAATTAATTCGCAAACTAAAGGTGATGCAGCAATTGTAACAGACGTTGGTCAACACCAAATGATAGCCTGTCGTTATGCCAATTTCAATAAAACAAGAAGCAATATTACTTCTGGTGGATTAGGTACAATGGGCTTTGGCTTACCTGCTGCAATTGGTGCAAAAATGGCAGCTCCAGAGCGTGAAGTAATTTCAATTTCTGGTGATGGTGGTTACCAAATGACTATTCAAGAATTGGGTACCATTTTTCAGCAAAAAGTACCTGTAAAAATTGTGGTTTTAAATAATGAATTTTTAGGTATGGTTCGCCAATGGCAACAGTTGTTTTTCGATAAACGTTATGCGTCTACAGAAATGATAAATCCAGATTTTGTAGCTATTGCTAAAGGCTATTTTATTGAAGCCCAAAAAGTAACAAAGCGTGAAGATTTAAAAGACGCTGTCGCTAAAATGATAAACACAGATGGACCATACTTTTTAGAAGTTTGTGTAGAAAAGGAAGACAATGTTTTTCCAATGATACCAACAGGAGCATCAGTTTCAGACGTAAGATTAGAATAATATGGAAGCAGAAAACAACATATACACTGTTTCGGTTTACACCGAAAATAATATAGGATTATTAAATCGTATTTCGGCAATATTTCAGCGCAGACATATAAATATTGAAAGCATAAATTCTTCGGTTTCAGAAATTGAAGGTGTTTCAAAATTTACCATTGTAGTTATTATTACTGAAGACCAAATGAAAAAAATAATTGGTCAAATTGAAAAACAAGTCGAAGTTATTAAGGCTTATTTTCATACAGATGAAGATACCATCTATCAAGAGTCTTGCATTTTTAAAATGAAATCTGATTTATTGTTTGAGGAGCGACAAATTCAGAATATAATTAAAGAAAGCAACGCTAGAATTGTAACTGTAAATCGTGACTTTTTTGTTATTGAAAAATCAGGACGTAAAGAAGAAATAGAATTATTATATCGAGAATTAAGTGCTTTTGGAATCATGCAATTTACACGCTCAGGACGTATTGCTGTTACAAAAGATGAAATGAAAATATCAACAATGCTAGAAGCTTTTCAAGCATAACCAACAATTAAAATAAAAGACAATGTCAAATTATTTCAACACATTATCATTAAGAAACCAATTAGATCAATTAGGTAAATGTAGATTCATGGATGCTTCAGAGTTTGAAGATGGTGTTAACGCATTAAAAGGAAAAAAAATTGTAATTATTGGTTGTGGCGCACAAGGTTTAAACCAAGGATTAAATATGCGTGATTCAGGTTTAGATATTTCGTATGCATTAAGGCAACAAGCTATTGATGAGAAGCGTGCGTCTTATAAAAATGCTACCGACAACGATTTTAATGTTGGGACTTATGAGGAGCTAATTCCTACTGCAGATTTAGTATTAAACTTAACACCAGACAAACAGCACACAAATGTTGTAAAAGCTGTAATGCCTTTAATGAAAAAAGGTGCTACGCTAAGTTATTCTCACGGATTTAATATTGTAGAAGAAGGCACGAAAGTAAGAGAAGATATAACTGTAATTATGGTTGCTCCAAAATGTCCAGGAACCGAAGTTAGAGAAGAATATAAACGTGGTTTTGGTGTACCAACATTAATTGCTGTACATCCAGAGAACGATCCAGAAAACAAAGGTTGGGCTCAGGCTAAAGCTTATGCAGCTGCAACTGGTGGTCATCGTGCTGGTGTTTTAGAATCGTCTTTTGTGGCTGAGGTAAAAAGTGATTTAATGGGTGAGCAAACCATTTTATGTGGCTTGTTGCAAACAGGAGCAATTTTGTCTTTCGATAAAATGGTAGCCGAAGGTATTGAGCCTGGTTATGCAGCAAAATTAATTCAGTTTGGTTGGGAAACCATTACTGAAGCTTTAAAACATGGTGGAATTACAAACATGATGGACCGTTTATCGAATCCAGCAAAAATAAAAGCATACCAATTGTCTGAAGAATTAAAAGACATCATGCGTCCTTTATTCGAGAAGCATATGGACGATATTATTTCGGGTCACTTCTCTAAAACCATGATGGAAGATTGGGCAAATGATGATGTGAATCTTTTAAAATGGAGAGCAGAAACAGGTGAAACGGCTTTTGAAAAAACAACGTTAACAACAGAGCATATTTCTGAACAAGAATATTTTGACCATGGAACGTTATTAGTAGCATTTGTTAAATCTGGTGTTGAATTAGCTTACGAAACTATGGTTAGTGCAGGAATAATTGAAGATTCAGCATATTACGAATCACTTCACGAATTACCATTAATAGCAAACACCATCGCTAGAAAAAAATTATTTGAAATGAATAGAGTAATTTCTGATACTGCAGAATATGGTTGCTATTTATTTGATCATGCTTGCAAGCCATTATTGACAGATTTCATGAAAACAGTGGAAACAGATATTATTGGTAAAGCATTTGCAACTACAAATGGAGTAGATAATGTGGAGTTAATAGCTGTAAACGATGCGATTAGAAATCATCCAATCGAAACAGTTGGTAAACGATTAAGAGCAGCAATGACTGCAATGAAAATTATAAAATCTGATGTAAAATCAGAAGAATCAGTTTTAGCTTAAATCTATTGTCATTCCGAATTAATTTCGGGATCTCATAAAACATGG
>NZ_JBLXHU010000066.1:0-7523 GCF_048259285.1 Bizionia sp.
GGGAAGTCATACCTTTTTTCGTACTCCGCTAAATAAGTTAGGAGTTCATATTTGGTGGGATATTCTTTTTTGCAAGGCGGCATTTGCCAGCCAGAAAGCGAGCTGTACTGTGATGGAGAGAATAAATTCAGCCTATCCCAGGTGTTAAGCCATGCACCACCCGGTTCGCTCTGGTCATCCAATATCAAATAATTGGAGCTTGTTCTTTTAATGAAATAAGCAACCGATAACCCGGCCTGGCCACCCCCAATAATGATGGTGTCGTAAATCTTGTTTTCTGAATAGTGAAGCATTATTCGAAAATAGAATATTTCGGGGGTACTTGAGGTTTTAAGGTTAAGGCATTATACTTTGAAGGGAAAGTCAGGGGATTATGCTAAGTACGGACTAGAAGTCCGCGCCAACTGATTAAGCGATACTTAGCCGTTAGGAGCAACTTGGATTGCATTAGAATTCTTCTCTGCTGTCTTCGGTGAATCCCCTCTATTTAGTTTCGTAGAGTTTTGTTCTAATTCAATCTCCCCAAGCTTGCTGCTTTCGTACCTGTCTTATTAAGCTTGAGATTTTAACCACTAATCGTTTGGATCGGTCAAAGGAAATATTTTGTCATGGCATAGTAATTCAACCTTGGTGTAAATTTGCGCCAAGGTTGAATTAATAGCAAATTTGAGTGAAAAATGGAGAATATTCAAAAAGGGTAAAAATCTTTGGTTTTAGGCTGCGGGATTAAATCTGTGCGACAGGAGAATCTTATTTAACTCCAGATATTTTGGGCTAAATAAGGGCCATTTTCAACTTCCCAAAATTTGCCATCAATAAAACGGTGTCCTTTGTCTAGATCCTTCAACAACACTATATCCTCTTCAGTAAGTGTATGGTGTAAAGTCTCTAAATTCTGAAGCAATCTCGCTTCATTTATAGATTTAGGAATTACCGCAATACCTCGTTGCATAGTATACGCCAATGCTACTTGTGCAGGCGACATATTTCTTGAGTCGGCTACGTTTTTTATAGTATCATTTTCCAACAAACGTAGCGTGGTGTTTTCATCTACAAGCGAACCTAAAGGCGCGTAAGCGGTTAGCAGAATATCTTGTTGTGTACAAAATGATTTTAATTCTTCTTGCTGTAAAAACGGATGTATTTCCACCTGATTTATCTCTGGTTGATGAACTGCTGTCGCCATTATTTCCTTAAGATGATTTTCATTAAAGTTACTCACGCCAATATGCTTTGCAAGTCCTTGCTCCAAAGCAGTTTCCATCCCTTTCCAAGTATTGGTTAATGGTACTTCTGAAAGCGGAATAAAATCGGATGCTTTTTCTGGCATCTCCGTTCCTTTTTTAAGAGCTACTGGCCAATGGATAAGATACAGGTCTAGATAATCTAGTTGTAAATCTTCTAAAGTTTGATTCAGTGCAGGAATCACATTCTCCTCACCGTGGGAAGCATTCCATAATTTTGAAGTCACCCATAAATCTTCTCGTGTGACTAATCCTTGTTTAATTGATTCGGCAATTGCGTTACCTACTTCTTTCTCGTTTCCGTAAGCCGCAGCACAATCTATATGTCTGTAGCCTATTTTAATAGCGGAAAGTACTGCATTGTACACTTCATTAGGTTCAGAACGAAACGTTCCTAAACCTAAAATTGGCATTTTGTCGTTGTTTCTAAATTTTAATGTAGTCATCATTATATTTTTTCTTTTTTGAATAAAACTAGTGTCAATAAAAAACCTACAATTACTAGAATACCACCTACCCAAGGTGTGGCTTCTATACCCAGATCAGATTCTACAACCATTCCGCCTACATAAGCACCAATAGCAATTCCTACGTTAAATGCTGCAATGTTTAATGCAGATGCTACGTCTTCGGTTCCTGGTAAATACTTTTCTGCCATTTTCACTACGTATAATTGCAATGCTGGTACGTTTGAAAATGCAAGTATTCCCATAAAAAACAAGGTTATTATTGCAAAAATCTGACTAGAAGCTGTGAAGTATAATATGAACAACACTATTGCCTGCAACGCAAACATGACTAATAGTGCTTTTCCTGGTTTGTTGTTAGATACTTTACCACCCACAATGTTTCCTATGGCGATGGCTATGCCATAGATTAAAAGAAATACACTGGTCATGTTTGAAGAGAAACCGGTTACTTCTTCCAGTAAAGGAGTTAAATAGGTAAAGGTGACAAACGTACCACCATAACCAAATGCGGTAATGGCTAACACCAATAAAATAGACGGATTCTTTATCACCTTTAGTTGGTCTATAAGACGTAATGGTGCAGATTGTTTGATGTTTTTAGGAACCAGAGCTATACTAGCTATAGTACCAATTGCTCCTAAAACAGCAACACCAATAAAGGTTGCTCTCCATCCAAAATTTTGACCGATATATGTTCCCAAAGGTACACCGGTTACAATGGCTACCGTAAGACCTGCGAACATTATTGAAATGGCAGTTGCTCTTTTGTCTTTTGGGACTAAACTAGCTGCAATGGTAGAACCGATGGAGAAAAATACACCGTGAGCAAAACCTGTTACGACTCTTGACAGTAGCAATAATTCAAAACTTGGTGAAATTGCTGCTAATCCGTTACCAATTATAAATAGTAACATAATGCCCATCAGTAATTGTTTTCTAGGAATTTTGCCTGTTAAGGCAGTTAATATGGGTGCGCCAATTGCTACACCAATGGCATATAAACTAACCAATAGTCCTGCTGAGGTTAATGATGTGCCTAAGTCGTTGGCAACAGTAGATAGCAAACCTACAATTACAAATTCCGTTGTTCCTATGGCAAACGCACTTATGGTCAATGCCCATAAAGCGGCTGGAAGACTCTTCTTTTTGGCTATCGTTGTATCTCTATATATGGTTGATGTTTCCATAGTTTCTAAGCTTTTTTTTGTTACTGTTATTTAATAGCAACAGGATTTATTTGTACTTGTGTAGAGCCTTCATATAAAGGATGACCCAACACAAAAAGGAATTCCCAAGCTTTATCCTCAACCAATTCATCTACAAGAATATTTTCCAATACTTGTACACCGTATTCGGTTGCCATCATTTGATTTACAGGGAAAGAAAGTGAGCTGTTTTCGTGTGGCACCGCTTCAAAAGACCAGTTATCAGCACCTGCTGCTACAATTCCTTTTTTACCTAAGTAATGTGCAGCTTCAGTACCAATCCCAGGTCCGCCAGCTAAATAGCGTTTATCATCTTTACCCATTAATTTTGTCCATCCTGTGTAAAACAGAACCACATCTCCTTTACGGATTTCAATGCCTTGTTTTTTAGCTACTTTTTCAATGTCTTCTACCGTAAAAACAGTGCCTTCTTTTATAATATCTTGATTGTAGTACGAGCGCATATCTAGCACAACACCTCTAGTAACAATTGGGGGTAATTTTTCTAGACCTAATTTTTTTACACCAGAAACGGTTAAAAAATCTTCTACTTTATGTCCGTTATAATGCACATTGTCTCTACCATAATGTGCCAATCCGTTTATTTGAGATCCAACACCTGTCCAACCAATTAACTGGTCATCTACGTAAGTGAATTTGTTGGAACCTGCAGCAGCAGTTTCTGGTTGTAAAGTTTCAATGTGAAAGTATCTGTGACGGAAAGCTGCAGTTTGTGCATTTACCACCATTCCTAAGCAGTATACTTTTCCTTTTTTAACCAATTTTACGGCATCTAAAACCGTTTCTTCATTCAAAAGATTTAACGCACCAATTTCGTCATCTGCTCCATAAGGTGATGTTGGTACTTGTTGTGCATTTGTTGTTACAGCAGTAAAAAGCGTAGCTGCTAACGCAATTGTTTTTAATGTATTTACTATTGTTTTCATTTTAATATGTTTTAAATTTCTTATACAAATTTCCGTTTAAATCGAGGGCTGTGCGAGGATGTAGATCACCATTTTAAAGTGATATATGTCACATTTAATACTGCTCATACATCACTTTACTTTTAATTTTATTTAATCTTGAAGCTTCATTTTTAGCACCAAGTAAGGCGGTTTACTGGCGTCTTTTCCTTCATTTAATAAAGGCAGATTGTGAAGCTGATTTGCTACGATATACAAGTAGTTTCGGTGTATGGCAACACCATCGGGCCAAGACAGGTCTTTTTTAGATTGTGCAATGGTTTTCATTCCAGCAGGCGTACTTTCTACAATGGCTGAATTTTCAACATCGGTTACATATACTTTTCCGTTTGCACCCACTTTAAATCCGTCTGATTTTGGTTTGTTGGCATAAAATTCGATGTACTTATTCAGGTCGCTATCTTGTTTACTTTCATCCGCTAAAACAGCAGACGGAATGCGGTAAATTTTAGTATTACCCATTGCACCATAGTAGATGTAGTTGTTTTCGTCATCAATAGAAATTGGGTTTAAAGGATATCTTGGCTGAATGGTAGTACCGTCATTTCTTTTGTTGGATACTAATCTGCCGTGAATTTTCACTGGTTCATCAGCAGGTAAAAATGAAGCATTCCCTTCCAAAACACGTCTTATATAACCCGTTTCTAAGTTAATCACGACAAAAGCTGGTGCAACTGGCGGATTTAAAGCATCTGTCATATCTGCAATTACAGCAGTGTTGTTTTTCACATCAATCACAAAATCCTGTAAAAAAGGTTTTGTTGATAATACCGTATTTGGAATAGGAAAAACCTTTGTTACATTACCGGTTACCAAATCAAAACCCACCAATTTTGGAACCTGATTTTGTTTTACGTTGCCCATATCCAATACCCAAAGAATTCCGTTGGCATCGGCTTGAATTCCGATAGTTGAATTGATCCCTTTTAAGCTCCCGTTTTCTGGTTTTACGATCCATTCTTTATCACCAAAAGGAATGGCTTCTCCATTAGGCAAAATTTCTTTCACCATATATTTTGAAGCGCTTAAGGCACTCATTGTTACAAATATTCTTCCATCGGTAGAGACTGTAATATTACCAGGTCGAGACTCAGGAAATGTTGCTATGGTTTCCAATTGTGCTTGTGCCAGCATTGTAAAATTCATTACAAATGTCAAGAAGACTGTTTTTATAATTGTTATCGTTTTCATCGTTATTGTTTTTAAAAATTGAATGTGATTTGATTAGTTGCCTAAAAATTTCTTTTGGGTTGAAGGATCTACCCAGATAACATCGCTAGGGTCTCTGGCAATGGCATCAAAAACGAGTACATCTAAGGGGCCTTCTAAAATTTTTCCGTTTCCGTGTGCTGTGCCTTTCCCCCAAAAAAGTAAGTCGCCTTTTCCTGCAACAACAGGCCCTTTATCAGCCACATAAAATTCTGCTTTGCCATTTAAGATGTAGAGGTAGGCATCAGATTTTGCGTGGTAGTGCATAGGAACTTCTTCATACAACCTAAAAATTCTAACACCTGAGTGTTCGCGGTCTATTAATCTGATGTCCTTAATAATACCGTTGTGGTTTTTGGGTAATAATCTAACATATTCGTCTATGTTAATAATACCGTATGAGTTACCTGATAATGGTCTTTTAACTTCCTGTGCATAAGGTGTAAATCCTAGAACAATCATGTTAATAAGGAGGAATAATCCTTTGGTTGTTTTCATAATAAATTGTATTTAATGTTCGATACAAAATTCTATGAATACCAAGGGGTGTGCGAGGACATACCTCACCATTTTAAAGTGATTTATGTCACTTTGCGCTGTTAAAGCGACTTAGTGTTTCTCTCGAAACACCTAGATAAGAAGCGATTAATTTTTTTGGTACGCGTTGGATAAGATTGGGCAATTTGCTCAATAAATACTCATATCTATTTTCTGCTGACATTGTAAGGTGCGAGAGTATTCTTTGTTGAAGACTTATGTATCCAGAGTTGGATTTAAGTCTGAAAAAATTGGCAATAGCAGGTATTTCAGCACAAATTAGTTCTCGACTTTTTAGGGAAAGGCTAAAAAACTCAGAATCTTCTAAACAGTCAATAAATAAAGTACTGGGAACTTGATTTTGAAAGGCAAAATGATCGCTAACCCAATACTCTTCCATTCCAAAAAGTAGAATGTGTTCCTTGCCTTTATCATCAATTGCGTAGGTCCTTACCAATCCATTAATAATCCAGTATTCAAAATCTACAGGTTGGCCAACTTGAATTAAGAATTGGTGTTTTTTAAGGCTTTTGTATTCAAAATGGGATTGAATAAAACTCCATTCGTCATCAGTTATTGAAGCTATTTCTTCAAAATGTTGTCTTAATAAATGAAATTTCTCTTGCATTATGTAAAATTAACTTTACCGGCTTAATAAAGCTAAAAACTGTAGACTCTTTGGGTCATTTCTATTTCAGATGTACATTATTGGGCTATCTTCCTCTGATTGTATTTTCTTCTTGTTCTGATTAGTTGATATCTCAAATCATCATAAAATAAGCTCGTAAGTAAAATTAGCACGCCAAAAATCAGAGTGTTTAGTTCCAGATCTAGTTTTGTATAAACGTATCCTCCAATCAGTCCGCCAAGGAAGAAAAAGGAAATTATATTGATCCGCAATTTTATGGTTACTTTAATTTTTTCTTGATACGGATGAGATTCAGGAAAAAAGAGTTGCGATAGTTCAATTCCTAAATCAGTAAAAAGTCCGGTGAGGTGGGTTGTCCTCACTACTGCATTCGAGATTTTGGTAACAAATGAGTTTTGAATACCCATGGCGAAAAGTAACGAGCAAATAATTAAGTCAGGGTATTTTACCTGCGACAAATAATTAAAAATCACAATGGCTATTAGAACAAAGCATTCGATCAAGGTTGGCAATACGAATACATTTAGCTTTTTGTTGGTTTTATATTTCTCAATTAATAAACTTGAGACAAACGAGCCCAACAAAAATATGAGGATGTATAAAAAGTATACTGTTCCTTTCCAAAATTCGAAATGAGCCAGGTCGAAGATAAATAGAGCAAAGTGTCCGGTTACATTCGTTGTCAATTGATGAAAAGATAAAAACCCTGTAACATTTACAATTCCAGCCACAAAAGACAAAACTATGGCAATCCGCAGGTTGTGTTTTAAAGTCCTGCTTTTGCCTTGATGTCTGAACATGTGATTTTCATTTAGTGTGTTTTTTCAATTTACACAGAACTAGCGACTAAATTATAAGTTGTTTGGATTGCGACATTATTGTTCTGCAATATAATCACTCCCCAATATTTATAATCACTTTCCCTTCATGCAGGCCATCGCCAAAATACAGCACGGCTTCTCCGGCCTCACTTAAGCTAAACTGCTTGGGTTCAAGTACGCATTTTAGTCTCCCCTCGGCTATTAGCTGGTGCATATAGTCTAAGTCTTTGTTGGCTTTAAGGGCAAGTATGCGCATCTTCTTTTTGTAAAACGGCCCTTTTATCAGAATCCCTAAAAGCTTGTTTACATCACCACCCACGGTTATATATTCTCCTTGTGGCTTTAAGGCTTTTGAATAGTCTGCTGGTGAGCGTGTGGTTTTTGCATCCAGAATAAGGTCGT
>NZ_JBLXHU010000067.1:0-7487 GCF_048259285.1 Bizionia sp.
CGAATACCATACTCGGCCAAATCTTTTGCTAATGCTCTGGTAATAGCGTGTACAGCTGCTTTTGAAGTACCATAAACTCCTGCTCCAGGTCCGCCTGCATTCCATCCTGCTATAGATGTATAATTGATTATTGATGGATTATCACTCTTTTTTAAATAAGGGATAGCTGCTCTTGAAGCAAAAAATGTTGAATCTAGGTTTAACGCCATTACAAAGCGATAAAACTCTGTGGTCATTTCTTCAAATCTAGACCTTCCGCCTAAACCACCAGCATTATTGATAAGTACATCAATTTTTCCATACTTGTCGCCTATGGTTTTAATGTTGCTATCAACAGCATCTTCTTTGGTAACATCAAAGCCATAATACTCGGCCGTAACACCTTCAGCTGTTAATTCTTCAACGCGTTTTGCGCCTGCTTCATCATCAATACCATTTAAAATTACAGTGTAACCATCTTTACCTAATCGTTTGGCTACCTGAAAACCAATACCTCCTGTAGCTCCTGTTATTACTGCTATTTTTTCGTTTGATTTACTCATCGTTTCTCTTTGTTTTTTTCTATTATTTTTTGATTACGGGTTCTATTTTTTTGATAAGCACTATGATTGACAAGATTGCCAGTGGTGCTAAAACTGCTATAATTATAAAAGCAGGTGTATATGATGTTTGTGTGATTTTTGGAATAAGCCAGTTCATAATAATCACTGAAAATGCAGCAACACTTCCGGCTAAACCTGCTAATGTTCCAACTGATGGACCTCTGAATAAATCACTTGATATGGTTTGAATATTTCCAATTGAAAATTGAAAACCGAAAAGCACTATACCTACAATGTAGATAAAGGTCATTGGGTTGTTTTCGTCTACCAAGAAAATAATACCTAATAGCCCTATAAATATTAGAGCACATCCTATAGCAATTGATATTTTACGTGCAGCATCTACAGATTTTGTTTCCATAAGTTTACCACAATACCAGCCTCCTAAAAGGCTTCCTGCCATTCCACCTACATAAGAAATCCATATAGTTGAACCTATTTCGGCTATACTAAAATTGTATTTAGAATTAAGATATAAAGGCATCCAACCAACGAATAGCCACCATATTGGTTCTATAAAAAATCGGCACATTAAAACGCCCCAAGATTCTTTGTGTTTTAAAATTTGCCCAACACTTAATCCTTTTTTGTTACTTGTTTCAGTTGGTTTTTCAATACTTCCTGAAAGAATAAGGTTACGTTCTTTTTCTGTAATCCAAGGATGTTTATCTGGTGTAGATTTATTGATAATTAACCACGGAATAATCCAAATTAAACCTACAACACCAATTATGATGTATGTTGATCGCCATCCGAAATGTCCGTATAAGTAAGCAATAAGAACTGGTGCCACGATGCTACCTAATGATGCGCCAGTATTAAAAATACCTTGAGCGATTGCACGCTGCTTTACAGGAAACCATTCGGCATTACTTTTTACTGCTCCTGGCCAATTACCTGCTTCGCCTAGTCCTAATAATCCTCTAAATAATGAGAGCGATACTAATCCTTTTGCAAAGGCGTGAAAGATGGATGCTACAGACCAAACAGTTATAGACACCACAAATCCTAAACGAGAGCCAATCATATCGTACAACTTGCCCGAAAGAAATTTACCCAAAGCATAAGTAACCATAAAAATGTTAAGCATTATGGCATAGTCTGCTTCGTCCATACCAAGATCCTTACCCATTTCTGGCCACATTACGCCAAAGGCAGTTCTGTCTATATAATTAATTACGGTAGCAATGCAAATCAATGCAATGACCCACCAACGTATTCCTTTTACTTTCAAAATTTATTTTTTTGAGTGATTAACATCCAAGAAATCTTCTCGCATAGGACTAAAAACATCTATCAACATTCCTTTTTCTAAACATTCTGCTCCGTGAGACACATTTGGCGGAATGTAAAAACCATCGCCTGCTTTTAGCACTCGTTCTTGTCCGTCAATGTTTACTTTAAAAGCTCCTGAAACTACGTAGGTTGTTTGTGCGTGAAAATGGTCGTGAATGTATCCTATTGCGCCTTCTTCAAACATTACTTTTACCATCATAATTTGGGTATCGTAACCTACAAATTGGCGTTTAATGCCTTCGCCCGCTGGTTCCCAAGGTTTTTCTTCTGATTTAAAAAAGACGTCGCTTAAAATTTTTTGATATTTCATCTGTTTATTTTGATTGGGTTTTTAATAGATATACACCTTGCCAATTGTAGGTTTCTCCATCTATGGCAAGAGTATGATTTGTTGTTTTTGTTGCTTGTTTATTGGTTGTGATAAAGCGCTTGTTTTCTCCGTTTTTAAATTTGAAATCAATCGCTATATAATCGGCATCTTGATATGCAATCTCTAAACTTTCTAAATTTGAATTTGGACTTTGAACCGTTTCCATTTTAGGGTTGAAGTTGCCGTGAGGTTCTATAATACTCACAAAAGTTGTGTTTGATACATCTTGCTTTCTTACGATATATCCTGCCTCATTTCTTAAATTAAAATTTGGGTCGTTTGCACCCATTTGTGTTAGGATAAATTCTGTTTTATCATCAGCTATTGTTGCTATTGAATAAAATTTATTTTGCTGTAAAAACGTTAATCGAGACACATTACCTTTAGCTTTTCCTGATGCCAATTTGTATAAATGCTGATATCCGTTTTTGGTACCAAGAGGCGATAGATTTTCTTCTTTTTCGTAATTAAACCCTGTATCCATCAATTGTCCCATATATTGAAAATTAAGGTCGTATTGATGTTTGTTAGGCGATGATGCGTGAAAAATATCTAACATAAACGGTTGCTCATCTTCTAATGAAATCATTGCCATTGTACGTTGTAATACAACATCCTCATAAGCATTTGTTTCTTTTGCTGAAACCACTTGAACATTGTTGTTATCCAAATCTGAAAACACCAAGATTGGTGCGTGTTTTTCAGACTCGCTTACTTTTGCGTTGCACTGTGATGTTTCGTCAACAATTAACGTGTTATGCGCAATAGTTTGTTTAGCAAAACTTTTGTTTTCTGGCAGATATCTTCCGCCTTCTTTTGCTTCTACATTTAAAAAACGAGCAGCTCCATAATCTTGTAATACTTCACGTCCGTCATCATAAAGCATAAAGGAAAGTCTATCAAAATGGCCGTGTCCCATTCCTTGAGAGGCAAATTTGAAAACGGCATTTAGCTGTCCAGTTTTTGATGATGGCATACGCATTAATGCCAAGCCACCTTGGTCGCCATTAGCGCCATCTTTTATAAGCATTGGCGGACGGTTATATGCGTTTATTGAATGTTCCTGAACAGCTTTTGCCGAGACTAATCCAGCATTGGTAAGCGTTACTTTATTATGTGCTTTTATAACAGGAAGTATGTTTTCATCTTTATAGCGTTCGTAAGCTATGTTTGCTGCAAACACAAGCTCCTGACTGTAAAAATCTTTGTCTTTTATTGCATCATTAAACGGATAAAACAACCCGTTTTTATTGGTAAGCTGTAAAATGGTATTTACAGACTTGTGCAATAGATTATTTCGGTATTTAAAAATTTCAATTTCTGGTTGATTTTCCTCAATTGCTTCAGCAAAAACAATAAATGGCAACATTGCATAACGCTGATAGTATGGCCCTTCGGAATAATAACCATCTGGCGAAAACAATGTGTTCATTTGTTTTAAAAACCCTGTTGTATCATCCTTTTTACTTCCGTGAATAGCACGTTCTACCATATCCTTGTCTTCTAAAACATATCCTGTCATACCAACAGCAGCAACAGACCACGTACCGTGATTATGAACCTTGTTGAATGTTTCATAAGAATCTTCGCTCAAAAACTTTGCAACGTTTTTAAGTAATTGGTTTTCTATTGTAGTTTTGTTTTCTTCAGAAATATGAGAACGTACCAAATCATAGGCTTGAATGGTGTAGAACAACCAAACCGATTCATTTAAACCTTGCCAAAATAATTTTCCAGCAGGGTGGTTTTCCTTGCTTTTAGGATGTAAAGGCAAACTTGGATACATTGCTGCATATTGCAATAACATATCTTCAACATACTTGGCATATTTTTCGTCTTTAGTGATGCTATAAATTGTTGCAGCCGCATACATATCAGCATAATTCTTTTTATGCTTTTCGTGTGTGTAGCCTCCGCCTGGGTCTTTTGGAATTGGTAATTCAATTCCGTTTGCCAATGCTTTATCCGCATCATTTAACACCTTATCAAAAGACGTTTTTAGCAACGCATTACTAGACAAATCATTTGCTATGTTTGAAGCTGAATGACTTGACAAGATTAACTTGGTTTCTTGTGCATTGCTTACTTGTTTTTCGGATTTTGACGAATCGCAAGCCAACAACACAACTAGTAGAAATAAAGAGCAATATGTTTTTAAATAGGTCATTTATAAATTGAAATCTGTTATGAAAATATTATCCTGCTGAACCAAATTGGTCTGTTACATCAATAGCTCCGAATTCTGTTAAAACTGAATCTGTAACAATAATCCAATCTAGGTTTACTTTAATAGGGAAATCTGTAGCTCCTGATCCTGTATTGAACCTAAACTCAAATGTTGAACCTACCGAGCTAATACTTGGAATGAAGCCATTTAACCTAACCGCAAATAACTGCCAGCCATTGCCTGTATTAGTATCAGAGCCTGAAAGCTGTCTTCTGTTTGCTGAAGAAGTCCCACCAATATAAATCTTGAAAATTGGTTCTGTTCCTTCGGTATTCATCCAGAAATGTAATACTGGATTGCTTCCAAAATTGCCAGCATCAATCATATTTGGCCACGTATCATTAACTGTTTCGTTGTGCAATCTCATTCTAGCAATGGTGCTACCTGTTCCTGTATTCATATTAAGATTATAGTATGAAGTCCCTGGGAAAGGTGGTTGCTCAACTGTTCCATTTAATTGTTGAGTTGCCAATGGATCTTTAGAAAAATCGATGACAAAAACGTCTTCAGAATACGAATCGAATTCTATATAACTTTCAAATTGACCATTAATGTATGGCACATCTGCTTGAGTGATTTCGCCAGCAGTTCCGTAGTTGATTACAATATCTTGGTAACCTGTTACTACGCCAGATGGCACATTAAAACTTACTGAAGTTGCCGAAGCTGTGTTTAACGTTACGTCTTCGCCTCCAACGCTTACTCCTGTGATTAAATTCATATCTGTACCAACGATGGTTACTTCATTATCTCTACTCATTAGCGATGGCCAATTAGAAATAATTGGTGTTGGAATAAGAATATTAAAACTACTGCTCAATTGCTCTGTAACTTCTCCTGATGACGAATTGTAATAATAGTTAACCTCAACAGGCGAATTCTCATTATTAGGAACACTTACTACCAGAGCTTGGTCTTCTTGAAATTGAATAATACCATCCATGTCTCCAAAAGAGATTCTTGTAATACTTTCGAGATTATTTCCCTCTAAAGTGATGTTTTCGTTTACGGTAGCACTACTTGGAAAGGTAGATGTTACATTAGGCGTAGGATACGTTACTGTTAACTCACTTGGAGAAACAGCTTCTTTACCTGCAGAAGTGATAATTTTCACAATGCCTGTAGATGCCTGTGGGGCAACTTCAATTTGTAAAGTACTACCATTAATACGTTGAGTAATCTGACATTCTACATCACCAATAAAAGCTTTGTCTGCAAAGTTTAGATACGTCCCTGAAATGGTTACGTTTGTTAAAATATCAGCTGATTCTGGTGACACTGAAACAATAGTTGGTTGCGCAGCTAAAATTTCCTCAACAGTTTTGTCTACTTCGGTATCTGCATCACAGGCTGAAAATAAATTCAAAAATATACTTGTGATGAGTATAAATAACAGTGAATAAAGGATTCTTGTTTTCATTGTTTTAGGTTTTTAAAATAGTTTGTTAGTTTTCTTAATAAATAACTCCAATATCTTTTCCATCTGTTGCTGCACTCTTTAATTCAGAATTACTTTTAAGATGAAAACTTTTAGTGTCTTCCCATTTTGGATTGGTTATTTTTATATTATTAGATTTTGCTTTGCTTGACGTTTTAAGTTCTCCGGAGTTAAATACCACAGAGTTTTCTACTTTATTATTTGCTCCTTTTAATATTGCAGAATACTTTGAGTAAGGGCTTTGTGCAAAAATTGAATTTGAAATATTTACTGTTACAATTCCATTGGTTCTTAAAGCTCTTCCCTTTTCGTCATTATAAACATTATAGAATACGCAATGATCTATGTTTAATTGACCTCCAAGAGTTGACTCATCATTTCCGCCTCTATAATAGTTTACAGCAAACTCTTCAACATCCTTAAAAATGGTATTTTTAATATTGATTACCTCGGCGTTGTATTTGCCTATATCATCTTTTTCATAACCTAGATTAAGACCTCTAACTGTTTTCTCAATTCTACTATTTGTGATTTGGATAGTATCAGCAAATGTTCCTTTGTAAGCTTTAAAAATAGAGGATCCTTTATCTTCAAATCCATGAACATAAACGTTGTCCATTTTAAAATTATACGATTTTGACGTAGGTGTATTTTGCGAAATAACAGCATATCTTACCGCTTTTTCTTTTGAAGCATCTAACTCTAAAGATTTTAATTGAAATGTATATCCTTCGTTAATTTTAAAGATATATCCTGGTGCTTTTTCTAAATTATCACTTATTGAGATTTTTGTATCATTCATGCCTGCACCTTCAATGATAAGGTTTGATGATATTTGCATACCTCTTGTTAGTGTGTATTCTCCTGCTTGTAATTTTAAAACCGTATAATCTTGAGCTCTTTTTACTGCTTTTACAAGTGTATTCTCTCCTGGCTCAACCTTTACTTCTTTATATTTTTGAGATGTATTATTTTTATCACTTGCTTTAGGTTTATCTAGTTGCCAAGTTACTCCTGGTTTTATACTTAAAGCTACAGGCATTTTTTTATTTCCTGGAACAATAGCGCCTGCTCTTACTTTAGTTCTTATAACCCCGGTTAAATCTGTTCGTAATGGTCTAGTGGTTTTATTTGCTTGTAATACTGAATCACTACTTAATGAAGGTATTGGATACATTTCCAAGTTTTCCCATTCAAAATTTACTTTATCAAATCCGTTTTGATCAACTTCAATGGCTCCCTGAATTTTATTTCCTGAAAATGAAATACCTGAAATATCATCTGAAATAGTAAATAAGTCTACTGGTAACGAGCTATAAAATAAATTATTTGCTAGTGTAGTATTTATTGGAGTAGCTGACCGTTCTTGATCACTGCCTTCACATAATTCTAGGCTACTGCAATTAATGAAAGTGTTATTTTGAATCATAACATCTTTTACTTGATTATATCTGTTTGCAGGACCATTTGGCACGCCATTCATAATTACTAATGGCGCTCTAAATCCGTCTCCTTTTAAGCCAATCATTAAATTATTTTGAATTATATGACCTT
>NZ_JBLXHU010000068.1:0-7333 GCF_048259285.1 Bizionia sp.
AATTGTAAATAAACTTGCAGGGTTTGGTGAACTTATTATCTTTACAAAGCTATTAATACACTCATGGGAAAACAGGCTATTCACTTTAATATTTCGGAACGTAAGTTGCTATTGCGTCTTGTTGATATTATAAGTATCCTGCTTTCCTTATACTTTGTGAGTGATTGGTTTCATTTTGATTATTTTACTATAACACCCGAAAATTGGACGTGGGTTGGGGTATTAATCATTTATATTACCATTTTTGGAACTATATTTGAACTGTATGATTTGCAGAAGGCCAGTAAACCTCATATTGTATTTGCCAATATTATTTTAACGGCCTCGGTTACCGTTCTATTCTATTTATTAACACCCTTTTTTACGCCCTTATTACCTTCTAACCGGTTACAGATTGTTTATTTTTATCTCGCCATCATTGTTGCTTTAAGTCTTTGGCGTTTAATATATATTACTTTTATAACCTCACCACGTTTTTATAAAAAAGTTCTTATTGTTGGTGAAACTTCCAATATTGAAACCATTGTTGACGCTTTTAAAGACGCGGACCCGAATTATAAGATTGTGGGCTATATTAATTGTGAGCAGATTACTTCGAGCACCATAAAATTTAAAGATATTATTGAGTATCCACCAGAGGCTTTGCATCAGGTGATTCAAGAACAGTCTATTTCAGAAATTGTCGTAGCTAGCTATAATGCTGAAACCATTACTTCGGACATTTATTACGATTTAATTACGCTATTAGAACGGGGTTTCCCCATTAAGGAATATACCCAAGTTTATGAGGATATGACCTATAGGGTACCTGTACAGTTTGTAGGGAAAGACTTTTATAAGTATTTTCCGTTTAGTAGGAGTAACCACAATAAGTTGTATTTGTTTTTTCATCGGGCGTTTGATTTATTTCTGGCCTTTATAGGTGTTTTACTAGGTGTTTTTATTGTGCCTTTTGTATTGGTAATCAATTTGATTGGGAACCGGGGGCCTTTATTTTATTTTCAAGAACGGGTTGGTAAAAATGGCAAATTATTTCAGATTATTAAATTCCGAACCATGGTTACCAATGCCGAAGCGGGCGGCGCTGTTTGGGCGGTTAAAGATGATTGCCGTATTACCCCTTTTGGCACCTTTTTAAGGCGGTCGCGTGTAGATGAAATCCCCCAGTTTATCAATATTTTAAAGGGGGATATGAGTTTAATTGGTCCTAGACCTGAACGGCCTTATTTTGTTAAGGAGCTATCTCAAGTTATTCCTTTTTATGAAACACGGCATATTGTAAAACCAGGTTTAACGGGTTGGGCGCAAGTGAATGTTCGGTATGGGAATACGGTTGAAGATAGCTTGTTGAAGCTTCAATATGATTTGTACTATATTAAACACCGCAGTTTTTTTCTAGATTTCAATGTGATGGTTAAAACGGTTGGAACCATGCTTTATTTTAGGGGGCAGTAGGTTTTTTTAGTTATGAGTTATGAGTTATGAGTGAAAAGTGAAAAGTGACAAGTGACAAGTGACAAGTGACAAGTGAAAAGTTTCAGATTTTCAAAGCTTTTAAGACTCTAATTGCTTTTTAAAATAGCTAATGAGGTATATATAACGAAGCAGTAATGCGATAAAAAACGGGATAAGCGCGGGTGCGAATTCCTGAACACCAATTGTCCAATGAAAAGCCATTAAAACGCCCATAATTACCAGAAACTTCATAAACGGGATAATCCATGTTTTCGGTTGTTTTTTTGCAATCTGCCAAAGGAGTAATCCGTTTAAAGGAAATGCCCATAATAGATTGTAATTATAAGCCGCAGTTTGGTGGTCTGTTGCAAACCACAACAGTAATATAAGAATTCCCAATAGCGTTGTTACAAGGAGTAGGGTAACATCTAAAATTTTATTTCTAGTTTGTTTTTTATAATCCGAATAGGTTATACCCAACATTATTAAGCTTATGATGCTAAAAATAACCAAGGGACTCCATAAAAAATCGGTGCTTGACGGATTTGGTTTTTCCTGGTATACGGTTTTTTCACGTTTTACCAGTTTTCTCTCTCCAATAGTTGCTTCACTAAAAAATGTTTGGATATAGGCCGGTAAAAACATGTGCTCTTCGGGGGTAGCTTGTTGGTCTATTACAGAGCCTAATGCCAGATCAATACCCACACTTCCCCATGAATTTGCTGGTACTTTACCGCGAATGAGGTGTCTAAAAGTTTGCGGTTTAAAGTTTTTAGGTTCGTGAAAGATGATATTGTTGTTAAGAACGTCCTGCAGAACGTCTTTCATTTTTGTTGCACAATTATCAAAAAAGAAATCGTATAAATAGTCGCGATTTTCTGGTTTATAATTATTAACCAAGAAATTAAGTAGGGCTTGTTTTTCTTCTAACGTCAAATTTAAAACTTGCTCGGTAATGGTTCTGTTTTGCCAAATATAAAAGCCTTCAAGATCCTTGTACTTGCTTTTTCCGATGGAATAGTTGAGTTTTCCTTGGGCGAAATTTAAATAAAAACCTGGTTCGTTAAATGGAAAGCGGCCATAGTCATAGCCTACGTCTAAATTGTTAGCACGATCGCGAATTCGGAATATATTATGTCCGAACGCATCGTTTAAAGAGGTTCCAGGGCCAATGGTTATAACACTTACTTCTGCTTGTGATGATAATTGCTGGCTATATAACTGTTGAAAACAGAGCAGGATAAAAAGACCTAAAATACGGATGTTCATAAACCGGTTATCTAAAGATGCTAAAATCGAGTTTTAATGAGAAGACATTGGAGTAGAGGGCCACACTTTGGTCGCCAATATCCGTAAAGGCATAATCTACTTGAATACCTTTGTACTTAAAGCCTAAGCCTATACTCGGTTGAAAGGATACGCTTTCGGTGTTGTCTATTTGTAATTCATTTTGAAAGTTACCAACGCCTGTGCGTAAAAACACCATATCCAGATAGCCGAATTCAAAACCAACAGCTGGTGAAATACTAGCAACAGATGTTGAAATAATATCGTTATTTTGTTCGAAGCGTACATTTAAATCTACTTCCGCTAATAAGGTATAATCATAGCGGATAATAAATTTTTTGGAGGCTCCTAATTGTAGTTTTGGAATGGTAATTTCGGTTGTTTCTGGTAATTCTTGATTTTGACCTTCCACGGCATTTTGGATGGTGGCAAATTCTTCTTCATCAATAGCCCAAGCATTAAAGGTGGTCGTAATATCGCGGGCCATGATACCAAATTTCCAATTGCTATCGGTTTCAAACTGAATGGCTGCATCTAAACCAAAACCCCAGGACGATGCGAAGTCGCCAATAATTCTGCGGATTACCTTGGCATTTATTCCATAATTTAAACCGTCTAAAGGTAATTTTCTAGCGTAGGAAAAGGTGACACCATAATCTGCTGTTGAGAACAAACTGATTCTGTCGTAATTAATATTGCCTTCGTCATCAATTAATTGGGTGGTGTTTAAAATATCATCTACCGCAAAACGGATAACCGAAATACCAATAGCAGACCGATCATCAATAGGCATGGCAAAGGCTAAATAATCATAATTGGCAATATTAGCGAAATAGCTAGAGTGCATGAGGGCTAGTTGCTTATCCTCAATATTTACAAGTCCCGCTGGATTCCAATACCCCGAGTTAACATCGGCAGAATGGGCTGTTACCGCATTACTCATACCCAATGCCGCCGCATCCACACCAATATTCATAAATTCGTTAGAATATTTTCGGACGGCTTGACCATATACTGTTACAGAGACTAAAAAAACCAGTGCTGTGGTTCGTAATGCTTTCAAATACAATTCTTTTTTTGCAAAGATGCTACAATTTTTCAACATATTAAACTTCAAAATCGTTGAGTTATTGTCTTTTTGATATTTATATTTTTTAATTGATTCTAATATAGAGGTTCTATTTAAAGATTGTAGCTGTTTTGGTAAGTTGTGGCGTTGCAGAGTTACAGAGTTACAGAGTTTCAGAGTTTCAGAGTTGCAGAGTTGTAGAGTTACAGAGTTTCAGAGTTGCAGAGTTGCAGAGTTACAGAGTTGCGGAGTTGTGGAGTAGCAGAGTTGCCGAGTTGCGGAGTTGCCGAGTTGCGGAGTTGTAGAGTTGCAAGGTTGCAGAGTTACAAGGTTGTAGAGTTGCAAGGTTGCAGGGTTGCAGAGTTTCAGAGTTGTAGAGTCGCAAGTTCCTTACTTCGGTAGGCAGGCCAGGTTCCAAGGTTAGGGTTTTGAAGTTAGAAGTTTCAATTGATATGTAGGAACATGCTGCTATTTTTTACTACAACCTTTATCAAGCTTGACAGGTTGTTGAATTGTATTTTGCCTATAAAAACGTTTCCAACGGTATTGTTTGCCGGCAATAGTTTACTATTTTTACAGGATTATACCGATAATGATGAAAAAACACATTCCTAATTTTATTACGCTATTAAATTTGTTGAGTGGTTGTATAGCTGTTGTTTTAGCTGTAAATAATCAGTTTGTAACTGCTGCCATTTTTGTTTTTTTGGGGATATTCTTTGATTTTTTCGATGGTTTTTTCGCGCGTAAATTTCATGTTCAAGGTCCTTTGGGTGTTCAATTGGACTCGCTTGCGGATATGGTTACAAGCGGCTTGGTGCCGGGCGTGGTAATGTTTAAGCTCTTGCATATGTCCTTGGGGAATCCCGCTTTAGTAGGTTCAGAATCCTTATGGCGTCAGTCCTCCTTTTTTGATGGCTTGCATTATGCACCGTTAGCCTATATTGGTTTTTTTATAACGCTAGGATCGGCTTACCGCTTGGCAAAATTTAATATAGATGAAGATCAGCAAAGTTATTTTAAAGGTTTGCCAACGCCTGCCAATGCTCTTTTAATTTTATCCTTACCGCTCATCATTGAGTTCCAAAATCATGACGGGATGAATGCTTTGATTTTGAATCCTTGGTTTTTAATTATCATAACGCTTATTAGTACCTATATGTTGAATGCGCCGGTGAAATTATTTGCATTGAAATTTAAAACTTACGATTTTAAATCCAACATGACCCGCTATTTGTTTTTACTAGCAACCATTGTCATGTTAATAGTCTTACAATTTGCGGCAATACCTTTGGTGATTTTACTATATGTGTTATTGTCTTTACTAACCGCTAAGAGCATTCAAGCGTAATACGTTTTAACTTAATTAATACTTAACTTTTTATGGCTTCAGGATTTTTTGCCTTACTTGATGATATTGGTGCACTCATGGATGATGTGGCGGTTTTAAGCAAAGTAACCACCAAGAAAACAGCCGGAATTTTAGGAGATGATTTGGCTGTAAATGCCGAAAAAGCGTCTGGGTTTGTATCCTCAAGAGAAATCCCAGTTTTATGGGCCATTACCAAAGGTTCCTTTATTAATAAATTGATTATTCTACCGATAGCCTTTTTATTGAGCGCTTTTTTTCCAGCCGCTGTAACGGTTATTTTAGTTTTAGGAGGGATTTATTTGGCTTTTGAAGGTGCCGAAAAAATTTATGAATATGTAGTACCTCATAAACATGCTGAAGGTTCTACGCCTGATGTTGCCGTGGTACTAACCGAAGAAGAGGTTCTTGAATTAGAGAAAACAAAGGTGAAATCTGCTATTATAACGGATTTTATTCTATCGGTTGAAATTGTGATTATTGCTTTAGGTGCCGTGATGGGACAGACGTTATTACTTCAAATTATTGTTGTGACTATAGTCGCTATTATTGCTACAGTTGGTGTTTATGGCATTGTAGCTTTAATTGTTAGAATGGACGATTTTGGACTAAAACTTAAAGAAAATAGTGATGGAACGGGGTTTGGGTACCGATTTGGAACGCTGTTGGTTGGTGCTTTGCCTTATGTTATTAAAAGTTTATCAGTCATTGGAACGATTGCTTTGCTACTTGTTTCGGGCGGTATTTTTGCCCATAATTTAGATTTCTTTCATCACGTATTAGCATCTTGGCCCGGGCTTATTAGAGAGTTTCTAATAGGTTTGGTTATTGGGCTTTTGGCCGTTGTTGTTTTTAAATTGGTGCTTTGGGTTATTGGGATGGTGAGAGGATAGACAGGATGTGGCGTTGTTTTCTGCCTAACGGCAGACAGGGTTGTTGCGTTGAATAGTTTTCTCGCGGAATAGCAAAGTGGCGAATTTTTTGCGTGTTGAGGTATGAGGTGGAATGGGTGAACGTTTCAAATAAAAAGAACACTATTATTCCTTTTTATAAATTTGGTGTTTATTTTTTAGAATTTTTATTTTTTGAACACTGAACACTGAACACTGAACACTGAACACTGAACACTGAACACTGAACACTGAACACTGAACACTGATTTACTCTCTGATTTTCTTTTTACGCAGTTCGAAATTCTGTCCTAAATACACTTTACGTACCATTTCATCACTAGCTAATTCTTCAGGTTCGCCGGCTTTTAGAATACTACCTTCAAACATGAGATAGGTTCTGTCTGTAATGGCTAATGTTTCCTGTACGTTGTGATCGGTAATTAAGATACCAATATTCTTTTTAGTTAATTGTGCCACAATACGCTGAATATCTTCAACGGCTACGGGATCTACTCCTGCAAAGGGCTCATCTAGAAGTATAAAATTAGGATCGGTTGCTAGGGCACGTGCAATTTCTGTACGACGACGCTCACCACCTGATAATAAATCGCCTCGACTTTTTCGAATATGTCCCAAGCTAAATTCATCAATAAGCGATTCCATTTTATGTACTTGTTCTTTTTTGCTTAATTTGGTGAGTTGTAAAACGCTTAAAATATTATCTTCAATACTTAATTTTCTGAAAACGGAGGCTTCTTGCGCCAAATAACCAATACCATTTTGCGCCCTTTTATACATAGGGAATTTGGTAATATTGGTGTTTTCTAAAAAAATGTTGCCGCCATTAGGTTTAATAAGACCTACAATCATATAAAACGAGGTCGTTTTACCAGCACCATTAGGTCCTAAAAGACCAACAATTTCTCCTTGGTTAACTTCTAAAGATACATCTTTAACGACTTTCCGGCCGCTGTAGGATTTCATTAAATGTTCTGCTCTTAGTTTCATAGGCTTATACTCTGGGCTAAAATAGTAAAATCATGGCGACAATTTTATGTTTCTAATTGAATTTAAATAAAGTTTAACGCCTTTTCGGTTTAAAATTTACCTGTTGCTTGTTAAAAGTAACAGGACGTTTTGATTTAGTTTTAATTGCCACGGACATACATATCGACTTCGAATTTAAATTTTCTTTTTTGCATTGCCCAAAAAAGAAACAAAAAAGTCTAGGCTTACGAATCTATATCTAAATTTATCATT